>DAOUPR010000288.1 GCA_030626065.1 Clostridium sp.
AGTAAGGCTAAAACGAATATACAATCTAAGATTTTGTGACCACAGGAACAAAATCATCCTCAATTGCAAATTGCTAATTGCTAATTGCACATTATGTTTTAATCTTTTCACTTCACTCTGTACTCTATCCTCTAAAAATTATATTCTAAATTTAATTGAAAGATTTTGCATAGCAAAATCCACATTAATTATGCATTGTGAATTGTGCATTATCTTTTAGAAGTATTTTCCCACTTCTTCTTTATCAATTTCCTTAATAACTACATCTCCAATGTCTTTTAAAAGTATAATTCTTAGTTTATTACCTTTAGCTTTTTTGTCATTAAAAATAGTTGAAGTAACCATATCAACTTTTAATTCCTTAACCCAGAAAGGCAAATTATATTTTTGAATTAACTTTTTCATTCTTTCTAAAGTTCCTTTTTTAGTGAAATCACTTTCTTCACTTTTTTTAGTTATGGTATACATACCTATTGCAACGGCTTCACCATGAGTGTATTTTTCATAGTTAAAGTGTTTTTCTACTGCATGACCAAATGTATGTCCAAAATTCAATATCATTCTTTCACCTAAGTCTTTTTCATCATTTTGTACTACTTCTTTTTTTATCTTGCAGCATTCATATATGATTTCATCCATTGAATTTAGATATTCTTCTTTATTTTGTATTTCCTCTAATTTTTCAAATAATTTCTTACTTCTGATACAACCATACTTAATAGCTTCAGCTGTGCCATCATATAAAAATCTATCTTCTAATGTATTTAAAACGTTAGGATCTATAAATACAGCTTCTGGATGATAAAAATTCCCCACAAGATTTTTTCCTCTCTCTAAATCTATGGCAACTTTACCTCCTACTGAACTATCAATCTGAGCAAGTAAAGATGTAGGCACCTGAATAAAAGGTACTCCTCTTAAAAAAGTAGAAGCTGCAAATCCACCTAAATCTCCAATAATCCCTCCACCAAGAGTAATTATTAAATCTCCTCTTGTAACTCCAAAGTCTAATAACTCTTCATATATTCTATTTAAACTCTCAAAGGATTTACTTTTTTCTCCTGGTTTTATAACAATTCTTATAACTCCATATCCTTGCTCCGCAAGATTATCTTGGACTATTTTCCCATAATACTTATCCACATTTTCATCTGTAATAATAGCAACTTTATCCCCAGAAAAGTAATCTTTTGTTAATATCCCTATTTTGTCTATACTTCCTCTATCAATAATAATTGGATATTCTTTATTAGTAACTTTAACAGTAAGTTTTTTCACCAACACTCATCTCCCTAACAATTAATAATTTAATTCTTTAGGTTCTAATCAGTTCAAAGATTTTGCAAAACAAAATCCACCATAATTGCTAATTGCACATTGCAAATTGCAAATTATAAATTAAAGTTCTCTTTCTTCTATCTCAGCAATTTTTCTTAATTTGTTCATTATGGCATCAAATTTATCAGGCTTTATTGATTGTTGTCCATCACATTTAGCATTAGCTGGGTCATTATGAACTTCTATCATTAATCCATCTGCTCCTGCTGCTATTGCTGCTTTAGCCATAGGCTCTACCATCCACCATTTTCCACAAGCATGGCTTGGATCAATGATTATTGGAAGGTGACTTAGCTCTTTAATAGCCGGAATAACACTTAAATCCAAAGTATTTCTTGTATATGTTTCAAAAGTTCTTATTCCTCTTTCACAAAGAATAACATTTGTATTCCCCTCAGACATTATGTATTCTGCTGACATTAAGAATTCTTCAACTGTTGAAGACATTCCTCTCTTTAATAAAATTGGCTTATTTGTCTTCCCTACTTCTTTTAATAAATCAAAATTACTCATATTTCTAGCACCAATTTGTATAACATCAACATCCTCAACAAATTTATCAATCATTCCTATAGACATTAACTCTGTTACTATTGGAAGTCCCGTAATCTTTTTAGCTTCCTTAAGCATCTCTAATCCTTCTTCTCTTAATCCTTGGAAACTATAAGGCGATGTTCTTGGTTTAAAAGCTCCACCTCTTAAAAATGTTGCACCTGATTTTTTTACTTCCTTAGCTATTTCAGTAAGTTGCTCATAGCTTTCTACTGAACACGGTCCTGCAATAACAGCCAATTTTTTTCCCCCAACCTTTGTACCATTAACATCTATTATAGAACTCTCTGGATGAAATAATTTATTAGCTTTCTTAAAAGGCTCTTGCACATACATTATTTTTTCTACATATCTATTTGCTTCTAATGTACTTGGATCAACAATAGTTGTATCTCCAACAATTCCCATTATATTGCAGTTTTCTCCTATTATAGGTTGAACATGAAGCCCCATTTTTTCAAGTTTCTCACCTATTTTATTCATTTCTGCCTTTGGTGCCTCACTTTTAAATATAATTACCATTATTATGTCCCCTTTATAATCTAATTTATATGTTCTCTTCTTTTACTTGATTTTCTAAATATTTTTTTTAACTCTTGATCTTTATCATTAACTAATGAATCTTTTAATTTATCTAATTGTTTTTCAAATGATTGAATCTGCTTTATTAAGTTTTCTTTATTCTCCATAAACAGCTCACACCACAAATCTTCATTGATTTTTGCAATTCTTGTTAATTCTCTAAAACTATCTCCAATAAATTTTCCTGTTTCATCTTGAAAACTCTCTGAATTTATAAGAGATACTGCAATCGCATGTGGAAGCTGACTTGTATAAGCTATTTGTTTATCATGTTCTTTAGGGCATAATCTAGATATTGTTCCAAAACCAACTTTTATTAATAATTCTAGAATTAATTCTATGTTTTTTTCTTCATTTCTTTCATTTGGAGTAATAATATAATTAGCTCCTCTAAACACTTTTTCTGAAGCGAAATCAATACCTTTCTTTTCTCTTCCCGCCATAGGATGACCAAAAACAAAATCTACATTTTTAGGTAATAAAGCATTTACTTCTTCTATTAGTCCATGTTTAACACCTGATGTATCTGTTATTATTGAGCCTCCTTTAAAATATTTAGAATTATCTTCAATAAATTTTTTAACTAATCTTGGATAAACACAAAGAATAACAATATCTGAATTAGCAAGGGCAATTTCAGGATTTGTGTAGCCTTCATTTATAATCCCCATTTTTTTAGCTTTAATTAAAGTTTCTTCATCAATATCTATACCCCAGATATTTCCCATTCCTTTATCTCTTAAAGATAAAGCAAAGGAACCCCCAATTACCCCAAGTCCTACTATTGCAATATTTATTTTACCAAAGTCTACATCACTCAATATATCACCTCTTTATTATCATTTGTTAATGATTGCATGAATTTCTTTTACCGACTTCATTAATGTATCGAATTTTTCTGGCTTTATAGATTGTTGTCCATCACTAAAAGCATTTACAGGATCGTTATGAACTTCAACCATAAGTCCATCAGCCCCTACAGCAACAGCCGCTCTTGCTAAGGATTCTACCATCCACCACATACCACAGGCATGACTTGGGTCTATGATAATAGG
>DAOUPR010000221.1 GCA_030626065.1 Clostridium sp.
GGTACTCCTTCTGCAAAATCAAATTTTATCTTTGTAATACTTTCCATCATAAAGAAACCAACAATTATCAAAGCAGGTGCTGTTGCACAACTTGGAATAGCTGTAAACAATGGAGATAAAAACATTGCTAGCAAGAAAAGAATCCCTGTCACCACAGATGTAAGACCCGTTCTTCCACCTTCTGCTACACCAGCAGAACTTTCAACATAAGTTGTAACAGTTGATGTCCCTGCTAAAGCTCCAAAAGTAGTTCCTATTGAATCCACAAATAATGCTTTGCCAGCATTTTCAACTTTTCCTTCTTCGTCTACCATACCAACCTTAGAAGCTACTCCAACAAGTGTCCCTACTGTATCAAAGAAATCCACAAATAAAAATGAAAATACAATAGTTATGAAAACTGAAATTTTAGCTGGATCAGTTAAATATGATTTATCAATAGAAAATGCTTTTAATGCTACAGGTTTTAATGATTCATACTTAAATATACCATTAGGTAAGAAAATTTGATATTGGTCTGCAGCTACGGCTGGATTAACCAAAGCATATCCCCATGCAATTACAGTACTAACGACAATCCCTAATAAAATAGCACCTTTTACATTTTTCTTAGATAATACTACTATAACAATTATTCCCACAACCGCAATCAATACGTTAGGTGAAGTAAAATTACCTATTGACACAAATGTTGCAGGATTAGAAACAACAATTCCTGCATTAACAAATCCTATGAATGCAATAAATAATCCTATACCAGCAGTTACTGCAAATTTTAAATTACTTGGTATAGCATTTACAACTGCTTCTCTAACTTTAGTAAGAGATAAAATAATAAAAATAATTCCTTCAACAAAAACAGCGGCTAAAGCAACCGACCAATGAATTTCCATAATTCCACAAACAGTAAAAGCAAAATATGCATTAAGTCCCATTCCTGAAGCTAAAGCAAAAGGAAGATTTGCATATACTCCCATAAAAATAGTTGTTAAACCAGCTGTTAAACATGTTGCAGTTAAAACCGCTCCAAATGGCATTCCTGTTGATGATAAGATGCCTGGATTAACAGCAATAATATAAGCCATTGCAAGAAAAGTAGTTATCCCCGCCCCAACTTCTTGTCTGATACTTGTCCCATTTTCTTTTAACTTAAAAAAATTATACATAAATATTTCCGCCTCTCTTTTATTTTCAAAAAACCACTAGCTACTTCTCAACTTGAGTAAGTAACTAGTGGTTCTATACTAGACTTACCCGTAGTCAGATATTTTCGGTATCTGGTAGAAACTTCTGACCCTTATCGTCAGATTATACGAGATTATATGTGCTAATAATTTTTCAACTAAATAAGCATAACAAAAATATTTTAGTCTGTCAATATTCATCAAATTCTGTCATAAAACTCTTTTTCAAATAAATTCCTAATTTCTTTATAGTCGGATGTTTTTCCAAGAGCTAGCATCAATTTAATTCTTGCTTTCTGACCCGGAAGATCATTTCCAAAAATAACACCCATATCTCTTAGTTCCTTACCTCCGCCATAATATCCATATGTACCAAGCACTCTCCCCATAAAACAACGTGAAACCAATACAATAATTATATCTTTATCCATAGCTTCTTTTATACCATCAACCATTTGAGGCGGAACATTTCCTCTTCCAAGAGCTTCTACCACAATACCTTTCGCTCCTTTTGCAATGCAATATCTCAATAGTGATGAATCCATACCTGCCGCACATTTAATTAATTCTACCTCTTCCGCAATAGTGTTAGTTATTATATGTTCTTTGTGAAGAGCTTCTCTATAAAAAATAACTTCATTGTTATCAACAATCCCTAAAGGTCCAAATTCCGGACTTTGAAAAGTATTCAATTGCATGGAGTGTACCTTTGTAACTTCATAAGCTGAATTAAGTTCATCATTAAGACATACCATAACCCCTTTATTTTTAGCATCATCTGAAATTGCTGTACAAATTGCTGCCGCTAAATTTCCAGGGCCATCATACCCTAATTCAGAACTATTTCTCATAGCACCTGTAACAATAACAGGTTTAGAATTATTTATTCTAAGACTAAGTAAATAAGCAGTTTCCTCTAATGTATCTGTACCATGGGTAACAACCACTCCAGATATCTCATCATTTTCTAGTATTTTTTCAATATAATTGGATAATTCAAACATATGTTGTGGCGTCATATGAGGTCCCGGATTATTTGAAAATGTATATGTTTCTATTTTTGCAAAATCTTCTATACCTGTTACCATAGCCATCATTTCTTCTCCACTCAAAGAAGGAACAGCAGCTTGTATCCTAGGGTCAATTTTCATTGATATCGTTCCACCATTAAATATTACTGCTACTTTTTTCATATATGATACCTGCTTTCAATATATTTACTAAGTAATTATAAAATTAAGTGAACATTTTTGTCAATTACTAATTTGATAAAAAAAAGAAACTTTTCAACTAAAGAATTTCCATTCCAGAAAACTTTTCGCTAAAAAATTTCTAATTTCATTACTTCCCTGAATTTAAAGTTTTATAATATTATACAGATTAACCCTCCATTACCCTCATTTATTATTTTTTCAAGAGTTTTTTGAATTTTAAACTGAATATCATCAGGCATTTTATACAATTTATTTTGTAAACCATCTTTAACCAATACTTCTAGAGACCTACCAAACATATTACTTTCCCAAATTTTTGATGGATTACTTTCAAATTGTTCTAAAAGTGATTTCACTAATTCTTCACTTTCTCTTTCAGTACCCATTATCGGAGAAATTTCTGTTTGTATGTTTGCCTTTATAAAATGTAAGCTTGGAGCACTTGCTCTTAATTTAACCCCATACCGTGTTCCTTGACGTACAATCTCCGGTTCTTCTAATCTCATTTCCGATAATTGTGGTGCTACTAACCCATACCCTCTTTCTTTTACATCAATTAATGCATTCGATATCTTATCATATTCTACCTTAGCATAATTCAAATCCTTAACAATTTTTAATAATTGACTTTCTCCAATAATATCTTCATTACAAACTTCACTTAAAATTCTATAGAAAAGCTCTTTTTTAGGAATCAATTTAATATTAGCTGTACCATTACCTAAATTTATTTCCTCTATCGTAGAGTTTTCTAAAAAATCATAAGAACTAATTCTTGAGAAAAATTTATTAACATCTCTAATTTTGTCAATAGTTCTACACATATCGCTAATAGCACTAAAATAACTCTCTTTTAACCAATGATTAACATCTAATTTCTCTATCCATTCAGGCATATTAATGTTTATTTCTTTTACAGGGAATTCCCTTAATATTTTTTGAAACAGATCAGTTATTTTTGAATCGTCCATATTTATTACATCGACAATCTCAACCGGAACATCATATTTAGCTTCCATTTCTAGCTTTAACTGAATTGTTTCTTCTTCCTCTGGTTTTGATGTATTAAGTACAATAACGAATGGCTTATTGATGCTTTTTAACTCATTAATAACTCTTCCTTCTGCCTCTAAATACTCTTCTCTAGCAATGTCTGTAACTGAACCATCTGTTGTAACTACTAAACCTATTGTAGAATGCTCATTAATTACTTTCTTTGTCCCAATCTCTGCAGCTTCCTCAAAAGGAATTTCATAATCATACCATGGTGTTGTTACCATTTTAGGTTTATCTTCTTCACTATACCCAAGTGCTCCCTTTACAATATACCCAACACAATCAACCATACGAACTTTAAATTTGCTTTTGTCACTAATATCAATTTCTACAGCTTCGTTAGGCACAAATTTGGGTTCAGTTGTGTGTATTGATTTTCCAGAAGCACTTTGTGGCAACTCATCTTTTGCTCTCTCTTTCTTATAACTATTTTCTATATTAGGTAAAACCATAAGTTCCATAAACCTTTTTATGAAAGTTGACTTTCCAGTCCTTACAGGTCCTACTACTCCTACATAAATATCACCCTGTGTTCTTTGAGCAATATCTTCATATATATCATAGTTTTCCAATGATATACCCTCCTATTACTATTATTAACAATATATATATACTTGAAAAAATAAAATTTATGACAAAAAAAAGCTAATTTGAAATTCAAATTAGCTTTATATCTCATCTTTTTTTTCTCTAGACATCAATTCATAAACTGCATACTTAGGATCTTTACCTTGAAATAGTACTTTATACAAAGCATCAGTAATAGGCATTGATACTTTTAATTCTTCTTTTAGTTCATAGAAAGCTTTACACGCCTTTATTCCTTCTACAACCATACCTATTTCATTAGAGGCCTCTTCATAAGACCTTCCTTTTCCTATCAAGATACCTGCTCTTCTATTTCTAGAATGCATACTTGTACAAGTAACAATTAAATCACCCATACCTGTTAAACCGTAAAAAGTTTCTTGTTTAGCACCTAGTGCAACACCAATACGTTTAATTTCACTCATACCTCTCGTCATTAATGCTGCCTTTGTATTATCACCAAATCCAATACCATCAGACACACCTGCCGCTAAAGCAATAATATTTTTAACAGCACCAGCAATTTCTACACCAATAATATCATCATTTGTATATACTCTAAACTTATTTGTCATAAATATTTCTTGAATATACATAGAATATGCTCTATTTCTACTTGAAGCGACAATAGTAGTAGGCAAATCCATGGCAACTTCTTCAGCGTGACTCGGTCCTGATAAAATCACAACATGATTATCCGGTATTTCTTCTTCAACAATTTGAGATAATCTTTTATGTGAATCCCCATCTATGCCTTTCGCAATAATTACAATTATTTGATAATCTTTCACAATTCCTTTAATCATTTGACTAATATTTTTAATTGCATGTGAAGGAACAGATAATACTATAACTTTCGAATCTTGAACCACTTCATTTATATTTGTTGATGCACTCACATTTGAAGGAATTATTACATGAGGCATATATTTAAAATTTTCTCTTTTTAAATTAATATCATCAACTGTTTCTTCAGACCTAGCCCACATTCTTACCTGATAGCCTTTTTTTGATAACATAACTGCTAGAGCTGTTCCAAAACTTCCACTCCCTAAAAAAGAAATTGTCTCCATCCTACTCCTTCCTTTCTCGGAATATCAAATTAACTCCAGTACCGCTAAAATCAAAACTTTCTCGTAATTTATTTTCTAAATATCTTTCATATGAATAATGAACAAGTGTTGGATCATTTACAAAAAATATAATTGTTGGCGGTTTTGATGCTACTTGAGTGGCATAATATATTTTTAATCTTCTGGTCCCCATAATAGGTGGTTCATTCATCATTAAAGCTTGACTTATTACGTCA
>DAOUPR010000183.1 GCA_030626065.1 Clostridium sp.
AGATATTCTATGCAGCATAGCCCTTCTATTTAACATACATCCAGCGCAATGAACTATTAGTGAGTAATCCTGAACATTTTCAGGGAATGTGTACCCACTGGTAAAATCAAATTCTAATTTCTTACCTGTCATTTGTCTTAACCATCTCGGTATTTTCACACTACCAATATCATCGGATTGCCTATGATGTGTACAAGCTTCTGATATTAATATTTTATCTCCATCTTTAAGCTTATCTATGGCTTTTGCACCTTTAACAAGTTGAACTAAATCACCCTTATATCTAGCCATTAATACTGAGAAAGATGTCATCCATATATCCTTAGGAGTATCTGCTGAAACCTTTAAAAATGCTTGCGAATCAGTTATTACTATCTTTGGTTTCTTACCTAAATTTTCTAAAGTTTGTCTTAATTCTATTTCTTTAGTAACAACAGCCATTGCATCACTCTCTAATATATCCCTTATTGTTTGCTGCTGTGGTAAAATAAGTCTTCCTTTGGGAGCTGCCTTATCAATAGGAACAACTAACACTGCAAAATCTCCTGGTGAAATTAAATCCCCTACAATTTTAAACTTATCCTCTTCTTCTGGAGATAGTCTAGCCAGCTGTTCTTTTAATTGTTTAATACCTTTTTTATTTTCTGCACTTACTGAAATCATTTTGATTGCTAGCTCTTTTGTAAGACCCTTAACCAATTCTTCTTCATTATCAATCAAATCTATTTTATTTAAAACTCCAATTACTGGCAGTTTCTTTTCTTTTACCCTTTTGATAATTTCTAAATCATAATCCGTAATTCCTTTTGTTGCATCAAACACTATTACAGCAATATCAGTTTTATTCAAAACCTCAACAGTCTTTTTCTTTCTAATTTCTCCTAGCTCTGTAACATCATCAAGTCCTGCTGTATCAATTATAACTACAGGTCCAAGTGGTAATAATTCCATAGATTTATAAACAGGGTCCGTCGTTGTTCCACTTACACTAGATACTAAAGCAATTTCTTGCCCAGTAATAGCATTTACAATACTAGACTTACCTACATTTGTCTTTCCAAAAAAAGCTATATGTATCCTATTTGAACGTGGTGTTGCATTTAAACTCATCTTTTTAACCCCTTTCCTTTTGAAACATAATGTACAATGTTCAATTTGCAATTAAAACCTTCAAATTCAAAACCTTTTTTTTAAATCTAATGCACAATGCACAGTGCACAATGCACAATTAAGGATGATTCTCGTCTGTCGCCGAGAATCTTTGTTTTATTAAATAATTATATAATCATTTATTTATTTTGTTAAACTATGTCAATTTAAATTCAATCGTCATTAAATTAATTTATCTTTACCCCTCTATTAGTTTCCATAGTCATACTAATTTTAAAAACTATAATTGTTTCAATGGTTTTCTTAAATTAATAGGTTTATTAAATTAAAGATTTTCTGACCATTGGGAAGAAAATCATCCACAATTGTGCATTGTAAATTGTGCATTGTGCATTCTTCTTTTAAGTTGTGCATTGTTTTTAAGTTATTCTGAGTGGATTAAACACTTCAGTAATCTCTTCTTCTGAAAGAACCTTCTCTTCTAAAACTACTTCTTTAATAGTTTTATCTTCTCTTGCTGCTTTTTTTGCTATTTCAGTTGCTTTGTCATATCCAATATGATTTACAAGTACTGCTGCAAGAGCTGTGGATTTCTCTACATATTCTAAACATTTATCTTCTTTTACTTCTATTCCTCTAATACATTTTTCATCAAAAATCTTCACTGCTTTATTCATATATTTCAAGGATTGCAATAAACTATGTGCTATTAATGGAGAAAATGAATTCAATTCAAGCTGTCCACTTAATGCTGCCGTAGTGATTGCAGCATCATTTGATATTACTTTCATAGCTACCTGCCCTACCATTTCTGGAATAACAGGATTATATTTTCCAGGCATTATTGTAGACCCTACTTGCACTCTCGGTAATTGAATTTCCCCAAGACCACCTTTGGGCCCAGAATTCATAAGCCTTAAATCATTAGATATTTTCATTAAATTTACGGCTGCTGATTTCAATAATCCCGACACTTCAACGAACACATCCATATTTTGAGTAGTGTCTATGGGATAATCACTTCTTGCTATTCCAAGCCCTGTTAAATTTTGAATATAATCTGTAATTATATAAATATATTTTTGAGATGCATTTAAACCTGTTCCTATTGCAGTACCTCCAATATTCATCTCACGAAGTCTTTCTTCTACTTTATAAATTCTCCATCTGTCCCTAGCTATAGCTTTTGCATAGGCCCCAAATTCTTGACCTACCATTATCGGGAGTGCATCCATAAGCTGAGTTCTTCCTAATTTTAATATATCTGCAAATTCATTTTCCTTTTCTTGCAGTGATTCTTGAAGTTTGGAAAGTGTTTTTGCTAGTTTTCTTATTTGTTTAATAGAAGCTATTCTCAAAGCCGTTGGATAAACGTCATTTGTTGACTGCCCTAAATTAATATCATTGATAGGGTGAATAATTTCATAATTCCCTTTTTCATATCCTAATTCTTCTAAAGCAATATTAGCAATAACCTCATTCACATTCATATTAGTTGAAGTTCCCGCTCCCCCTTGAAGAGGATGAACTACAAATTGATCATCAAAATATCCTTCAGCTATTTTATCGCAAGCCTTTACAATTGCATCTACTTTAATATCATCCATCTCTTTTAATTTTTTATGAGTTAAAGCCGCCGCTTTCTTAACTAATACAATAGCATAAACTAAATCTATATCAACCTTTTCAGCGCCTAAATTAAAATTATCAATGGCTCTAGCTGTATTTATACCATAATAAACATTCTCTGGCAGAGCTACTTCCCCAAGCGAATCCTTTTCTAATCTAAATTCCATATCATTCACCTCATAGTTAGTATTTTACCATAAATATTTAGATTTAAACTAATGTAAATTTAAATTACTTCCATAGCAAGAGCGATTGCACCACAAGTCCCTGCCTCTTGTCCAAGCTCTGGATACACAATGTAGTCATCAATATTTCTCAGTATTTCATCCTTCTGAACATATCCATTTAAAAGTTCTATAACATATTTTCTAATCTTAGGAAAGATTTGCTGTTGTTGCATAACGCCTCCACCCATAATTATTTTTTGTGGTGATAAAATAAGAATATAATTAACTAAAGCCTGTGCTAAATAGTAAGCTTCAAAATCCCATGCTTTATGTTCACTTGGCAATTCAATACCTTTTACTCCCCATCTAGCTTCTATCGCTGGTCCTGATGCTAATCCTTCTAAGCAATCTTTATGAAATGGGCATTTCCCTTTATATGTATCTTCTTCATGTCTTCTAACAAATATATGCCCCATTTCGGGATGAAGCAATCCATGAACCAATTGATTTTCAACCACTGCGCCAGCACCAATACCTGTCCCAATTGTTATATATAAACAACTATTAAGACCCTTTGCAGCTCCCCATTTAAGTTCGCCTAAAGCAGCTCCATTAACATCTGTGTCGAAGACTTTGGGAACATCAAAATGTTTATCTAATTCTCCAATAATATTATAGTTTGCCCAACCTGGTTTTGGTGTAGTTGTTATTGAACCATATGTCTTACTTTTTATATCAGGATCTATAGGTCCAAAACACCCTACTCCCATTGAATCAAACTCCTTACCTTTAAAAAATTCTACTACTTTAGCCATAGTTTCCTCTGGTGTAGTTGTTGGATAAGATTCCTTTTCTAAAATTTCTCCCTTTTCATTGCCAATAGCGCACACAAACTTTGTTCCTCCTGCCTCAATTCCTGCAAATAACATAATCTACCTCCCGAATACAATCTTTATTCTCATACTATATTATAACAGTTTCAGAAATTAAGAATAAAACAACTTGAGATTAGATTCCTTATATTTCAAATGTACTTTACTTAACTCCTTTTGTATCACTAATATATATTGCTATTTTCTTAGATGAGAAAATACTTATTAGTTCAGTAGCAGGACTAGTAATTATCGTTTTTGGAGTTCTATCTCAATACTTCATAAAAGTCAAAAAATAGTGTGAAGTGTTGAATGTGGAGTGTGAAATTATAGATGATTCTCTTCCTACGCCCGAGAATCTTTAATCTTTCTTGATTTAGCAAAGCTAAATCTATTTCACTTAGTAGTTCTAAAATTTTTAGTAAAACTAAAAATTTTAGAACACTTCACACTTCACACTTCACACTTCACACTTCACACTTCACACTTCACACTTCACACTTCACACTTCACACTTCACACTTCACACTTCACACTTTACTGATTAAACTCCACATTATCAAAACTAGACAAATCTATGCTAGAATTCTCATTAGCAAAGTAAGTAATTTTAATTCTATCCCCTTCTTTAGTTAAAGGTAATTCATCACTCATATTTAATGAAGCTATGAATATTTTATTAGGATTTTCATCAGTTACAATATAATAATAGGTAGTATCATCTATTATTGATGCTCCAATTCTTTTAATAGTTCCATCTTCACTTATTTCATCACCACTGTTCTTAAGTCCTTGCCAATCCCCTTGATTTTTAAGTTTCTTAATATAGTTAGATTTTGTCTTGCTAAGAGACTCTCCTACTCCTACCATACTATAATCTTTTACATTAACCATAGCATATAATTTAACTAGTCCTTTTTTATCCTTTAATGTAGTAAAATAAGTTGCTTCTCCATCTACATTAATAAGAATAGGGAAAGTAGCTGTATATTCTAGGTTTTGAACTTGTCCTTCCGCTGATTGCATAGCTGCTATCTCATGCGAACCTGAAACTTTATAAAGATTTGTTTCTTTTGTCCTTGTATTTGTAAGCATAAATCCAATTGTGGATTCATCAGCTCCTGCTGAAGTCATTCCTGTATAATAGAAACACTCTCCGTCATTATAGACAATATTATATCCATCTGTAGTTTGAAGTTCATCTTTATTAGATGGATTCCACCAACCATTTATATATCTACCCCAATCATCTAATTGGTTCATAACGAAATACGCTGGAATTACTCTATCTACCCATTGCGGTATGTTTTCCAAATCATAGGACTCTATATCACCTGTTTCAGCATCAACTATTATAACACCTTCTGTTTTTGAGCCGCCAAAGCCAAAACTTTTTTTATATTTTGTGATAACCCAATACGGTTTATTCTCATCATTCAACTCAAAAGAATAATCTGTTAAACCTATATTTTTATATCCAGACATATATACGTGACGAGCTAAATCAGTTCCAAAGAAAGCATTAGGTTGATACTTTATTTTAATTTTCTTTCCATCGATTTCTTGTACCAATTTAATGTCTTGTTGATTTGTTGCACTTATCATAATATATCCAGGTGTACCTTCTTTATTTCCATTCCATTTAAAAAAGCCTGAATGCAACAATGGTGCTACCCAATACAAATTGCCATCAACATTTTGTTTAGTAAACTCTCCTAAAGTCACTTGACTACCAAGAGCAACCTGTTCTCCAAGTTTTTTATCTCCTAAGTTTTGAGCAAGATCATGATCTACTACTGGGATTTGTGTCACATCAATAGGAGCTATATCCGTAGAAAAATCCTTTTCTTGAACTTGTCCAATCATTTCTCTTCTCTTAGAACTATTGACCAAACCAGTTGACATAACCATGTTAAACATAAATATTACTAAAATAATTAAAGGCATTATAAAATAAAAAATCAATTTTCTTGTAGAGTATCCTAATGCAATAGACACTGGAATAACTACTATTAAAATCAATAATACAGTTCCAAAATAACTTAATGATAATACCGGTAAAAACAAATACCACAAAAATACTGCTAATATAATTGAAAATATCGATAAACCTATTGTAACTTTTTTCTTCATTATAATTCTCCTTCTGTATAATTTTTATTCTTTTGATTAACCAATAAAGACAAAAATAATCCTTAGTTTAAGTCTATTATATCAAAAAAACTAAGGATTTTTATTCATTTAATTATAAAAATAAATATGTAAATTAAAAGTTGAATTTGCTATTTAATATTTAATATTTCATTTACAGAATATAGTTTATTATATTCAAGTCTCATATATTTAATAGAAGATTCAATCAATTCTAATCTGAATTTTTCTGGTTTCTCCGTATTCTCCGCAAACATTCCATAATGACATGGAATTGCAACTTTAACTCCTAAATCTATAGCAAGCTGCGCTGCTTCTTTGTAATTCATATTTCCCAACTTGCCATTTATAG
>DAOUPR010000285.1 GCA_030626065.1 Clostridium sp.
AATTTTTAATCCACCAAAAGCAATTGTAGCTTGTGATATAGCATAGTATATGGATGCACCTTGCTTATCATTGCCACCTGTACCTATGATTTATCCCATTACATAATTTGCTAATCTTGCAGTATATCCTAAGAAAAATTTAGGTTAATTTTCAAATCGCTTATCTTATTCCGCAAATAAATTTGGTGAGAGTTCAAACATTAAAGATGTAAATGAATTTAGAACTGAAACGTTACATTTAGCTAAGAGAAAAACAGGTGAGCTTCGTGAAGATATAAATATTGATTTTACAGCTAGAACCTTGAATTTTATATCAGCAGGATTAATGGTAGATGGTGCAGGAGACAAGAATAAAACTTTAGAAGAAGTTATTATTGAAATGGCTAACCATATGGTTGACTTTGTAAGAAACGGAATCGGGAAAGTGTGATCGTATGCTTGTACTGTTAAAATAAAAACAATTTCATCACCTTCACTTTTATGTATAATTCATTCAACAGCTCTGATTTCTTGTCTACTTAGCCCGTCGCCTTTTCTTACTCCGTAGTTCAATTTATAACAACTTGAATCAATCCACTTTCAACCCTTTTTTTTACAATTACCACTCTTTTGCTAATCCAAAACACCAATACCCCTTTTGTGAAAACAGATATATTTATTCCATAAAAAATGAATTGAATGACAGTTACCACTACACACATAATTCAGTTAAAATTATTTATTGCTTTATTTGTACTCAATTAATATTATTTTATCATAATAAATTATATGTACATACTATATGTCTAAAGAATATTATGATAAAGGAATGATATTTTTAGGAGGCACTAGTGAACAATTTTAAAGAAAGAAGTAAAGATAGGTTGGATAATATATGCATAGTTTATCCAGAAGAAATAGAATACTATATTAATTGGGTAAAAACCTTAAGGAGTCCTAAACCAAAGGCTAATCCTAATAACCAAAAATCCGGGCCACCAAAAACACCACCACCAGATATAACTCCTGAGTTATCAGATGGTCCAGATATTGGTGTCAAAGCAGTAGATCCAGGTGCTATAAGACCTTGCGTATATAGATTTTCCTATATTTGGCCAGAGAAAGGTAAACCTTTCTGGGCATATCTTGTGTACGTTGGAAAGAAATCTGTTTCTGGATGGAGATATTATAAAAACAGATGGGTTTATTTTGGTATGGATTTGAAAGATATTGAATCTTTTATTTGTTATTAATTGAAATGCAGGACTAAATATTGCATAAGAAGCTAAATGATACATTACTTTGATACACCTATGTATTATGCACTTTTTTTCATATAGTATCTAGAAGGTGCGTAATATGGAAAATAAAAGAGTTTCAGAAAAAAAGGCTAACGTCGTAAACGACGTCTGCCTTTTTAATTATTATCAACTAGTAATTGATTTATATTTTTTAACTTCGATTGAATGCATAGTATAAGCTACGATTCCTTTTAGCACGCTTGATATTGAAATACTCATCCACACACCCATTAATCCAAAAGGTTTAATTAAAAGTAACGCTAAAGGAATTCTTAAACTTGTAAATATAACACTTATAGTAGAAGAAATCTTTGGTTTTCCTATACCTGTAAAGAACCCATTTGATATAATTTCTGTAGTGCTAAATATTTGTGAAAAAGCTACAGCTTGTAAATAGGATTTAGTAATAAGTATTGTCTGCGCGTCTCTAACGAATAGTTTAATAAACGGAGTACTAAAAAACATAAATATTATAGCCATTAATAAAGAATATACCGTTCCTATTTTGAGTGCTGAATTATATCCTTCTTTTATTCTATCATATTTTTCCGCTCCATAATTTTGTCCTGTGAAAGCTGCTATTGCACCATGTAATCCTCCAATAACCATAAATGTTATTGATTCAATTTGAAGACCTATCTTTTGGGCTGCAATTGCATCAGAACCAAATACAGCTATTATCTTTGCAAGGAATATATTAATTACAGTAAATAAAATTCTTTGAGCTGCCATTGGAAAACCTAAAATCAATATTTCTTTTACCTTTTTATAATGAATTCCAATTTTAAAATTAAATTTAAGCATACCAGAAGAATTAATAATATATAAGCCAAACATTATAATATTAGCTATCATTGTAGCTATAGCTGCCCCTGAAACTCCAAATTTGAAGAAGTATATTAATATGGGATCCAATATTATATTTGTAATCATACCAACAGCATTGATTTTAAAAGCTAATTTATTATTACCAAAACTGCCCAATATCTTTGTATAGAATGTATTATAAAATGCAAAAAACCTAGAAAACCCACTTATCGCCAGATACAAATAAGCATCTCTTTCAACTGAAGCATTATTAATATTTAAAAACCCTATAAGACTACGTCCCGCAAAAATAAGTACAAGCATAAAAATAAATCCAATTATTGTATTTAATAAAAGACCTGCATTAATATACTCTTTAACCTGATTATCTTCTTTTTTCCCTAAGGCATGAGCAACTTTTATTCCTGATCCAATAACTACCATAGATATTATGGAGTTTCCAAGTCCTATAAATAAACTTGAAGACCCCACACTTGCAACTGCATTAGTTCCTAATCCCCCAACCCATATCATATCCACTAAATTATATGTGAATTGTAATAATGAACTTCCCATTATAGGTATTGATAAAGTTGTAAGAACTTTTATAACTTTTCCTTCAGTTAAATCTATTTTTTTCATATTTTCATCCTTTGCCTATATATTGTTTCCACAAAGGATTATACCATAAATATTAACCTAATGATTAAAAATCACATAAGATATATTGTGCAGACAATTCTTCTGTAGCTTTAATATCATTTATTTATGGTTGAAAATCCAGAGTATTTAAAATCACAAGCCATTGAAATCAACTCTAAGGGCTATTTTCGATGGCTTATCTATTGTAAAACTTGCAACTCATAGGGAATTGCGATATTTTTTTTCGAGCTTTCTACATACTTCAAGATATTTAGTATTTCCCAAAGTCATTATCACTTAAACTAATTTAGTCGAGCTTTTATCATTTGATTTTTCATTCATATTTTTAAGCATTTCTATGACTTCAGAGTTTAAATCTTTCATATCTTCTGAAGTAGTATTATCAATTTTAGTACCGCCATTTACCTTTTGGATAGAATATTCTATCATATAAAACCGTAACAGAAGTTACCATTAGAATGCACTAATAAACAATACTACCTTCTTATTTTTAATACTAACTTCATTTTAGACATAACGTGATTATAACTTTCTTCATCATAGGGTTTAGTACATTCAGAGCAATCTTTTTTAAATAGTGACTATCTTTTAGATAGTCACTATTAGTTCAATACTCATTAAATTTGTATTAGCATTAACAAAACAATGCTTTATAAGTCAGTAACTCCTTTAATTATATCCCTATTTAAAGATGTATTGCCTCTCCATAAACTGCATGAGCAGCTTCATGTAATGACTCTCCAACAGTTGGATGAGCATGAATAGTGGTTATTATTTCCTCAATAGTAGCTTCTAATCTAAGAGCTAAAGCTCCTTCCACTATA
>DAOUPR010000212.1 GCA_030626065.1 Clostridium sp.
AAATTGCAACCTAACAAAGTTATTAGGGAATTTGAGGGAATTGATTCAGTAGAAAAAGCTGAAAGACTTAAAAACAAACAAATTGAAATTAATAGAGAAGATGCAGTAGAACTTGAAGAAGGTGTATATTTTGTTGCTGACCTTATAGATTGTGAAGTTCTAGATGAATCTAATAAATTAATCGGAATATTAGATGATGTTATATTTACTGGAAGTAATGAAGTATATGTTGTAAACGGGGAAAAAGAAATTTTGGTTCCTGCAATTAAAGATGTTGTTCTTAATGTTGATATTGATTCCAAAAGGATAACCATAAAAGACTTGGAGAAATGGGCATGAAGATAGATATACTCACTTTATTTCCGGAAATGTTTCAGGTTTTTGATTATAGCATTATAGGAAGAGCTTCTGAAAAAGATATTCTTGATATAAAAACAATAAATATAAGAAATTTTTCTAAAAATAAACATAAAAAAGTTGATGATTATCCCTATGGTGGAGGAGCTGGAATGGTAATGTCTCCTGAACCAATAGTTGAAAGTATAAAGAGTGTTAAAAAAACAAATGAAGGTAAAGTATATTTTTTAGGACCAAGAGGTAAAACTTTTAATATGGAGTTAGCAAAAAAGATGTCAAAAGAAAAAGAATTGATATTTTTATGCGGTCATTATGAAGGTATTGATGAAAGAGTTTATGAGTATATAGATGAGGAAATTTCCTTAGGTGATTTTGTGTTGACTGGCGGAGAAAGTGCGTGTATACCTATTGTTGACAGTATCTGTAGGCTCATTCCAGGTGTTTTATCTTCTGAAACGAGTTATATTGAAGAATCTTTTTATAATGGAGTTTTGGAGTATCCACAGTATACCAGACCTTTTGATTTTATGGGTATGAAAGTACCGAAGATATTATTATCCGGACATCATGAAAATATTAGAAAGTGGAGAAGACTAGCTTCTTTAAAAATAACAGAAGAAAAAAGACCCGATCTCTATAAAGAACTTGTATTAACTAAAGAAGATAAAGAGCTTTTATATAAAAAAAAATAATGCTAAATTATTCTTGAACATAAATTTATACTATGATATAATATGCTTTGTGCTAGTACGAACGTTCCTCTGGTTGATATGATATTACGAACGTTAAGATAATTAAGGAGGGAATGCACTATGTTAGAAGTAATAAGAGAAATTGAAAAAGAAAGCATGAAAAAAGAGTTGCCTGAATTTAATGTTGGAGATACTGTAAAAGTTGATGTAAGAATTAAAGAAGGGAACAAAGAAAGAATCCAAGTTTTTGAAGGAACAGTACTTAAAAGACAACATGGTGGAATAAGAGAAACTTTCACTGTTAGAAGAGTGTCTCACGGAACTGGTGTTGAAAGAACTTTCCCAATCAATTCACCTTTAGTAGAAAAAGTTACTGTTGTAAGAAGAGGTAAAGTAAGAAGAGCTAAATTATTCTACTTAAGAGATAGAGTAGGTAAAGCTGCAAAGGTAAAAGAATTAATGAGATAAAAAGGGGGACTTACTAGTCCTTTTTTTTATATCTTTTATTATAAGGAGTGAATACATGGCAATTAATTGGTACCCAGGTCATATGGTGAAAACCAAAAGAAAGATTCAAGATAATTTAAAACTTGTTGATGCAGTTATAGAAATTAGAGATGCTAGAATTGTTAAATCAAGTTCAAATCCAGATATTAATGAAATTTGTTCGTCTATACCTCGAATTATATTATTAAATAAAAGTGATTTAAGTGATGACTCAGTTACAAATAAGTGGATTAGTAATCTTACATCTGAAACAGTGAAAGTAATAAAAGGAAATAGTATTTCAGGAAAAGGTCTTAAAACTATTAAACCTTCAATAGACTTGCTACTTAAAGAAAAATATGAAAAGCTTAATAGAAAAGGTATTGTTAACTATACAGCTAGAGTAATGGTGGTTGGTGTTCCTAATGTAGGTAAATCATCTTTTATAAATAGAATAGCGAAAGCTAGTAGAGCAAAGGTTGGTAATAAACCGGGGGTTACTAGAAATCTTCAATGGGTTAAAACTAGCTTAGGAATAGAATTGTTAGATACGCCGGGAGTATTATGGCCTAAATTTGATGATGAATCTGTTGGTTTAAACCTTGCTTTTACAGGAGCAATAAAAGATGAAATAATGGATATGGAAACACTATCTTTGAAACTTGTAGAATATATGCAAGAATATTATCCTGATAATTTAATGAGTAGGTATAAGCTAAGTGAAGTATTAGAAAACCCACTTGATAATTTAGATAATATTGCGAGAAAAAGAGGGGCTATTCAGTCAGGGAATAGGATTGATTACAATAGAATTTCAAATATAATAATGGATGATTTCCGTAAAGGGTCACTAGGAAAAATTTCTTTAGAAAGGCCGTGACCAAGAATGGAAAATAGTGATTTTTCTAGTATGAATATAAAAGAAGTAAAAATGTTTGTCGACAATTATAAAATTACTTCAGATAAACAATTTGATGAGTTGGTTTTGAAACTTGAAAAAGACAATAGAAAATCTGTTAAAATATATGCAGATAAGTTAAGAAAAAGAGCTTTAAAGATGCAAGAAGAAATTTTAAGAGTACAGGATTTATACAACTTTGATAAAAGCTTTGGAAAAAGTTTTATAGTTGGCGTAGATGAAGTTGGTCGTGGACCTTTGGCAGGACCTATAGTAGGAGCTGCTGTAATGCTTGATATAGATTGTAAGAAGAATGAATCGTTGATTTTGAATATTAATGATTCTAAAAAATTAAATAAAACTACAAGAGAAAGACTTTCTAAAGAAATAAAAGAAAAAGCTATTAGTTATGCAATATTTGAGGTAGATAATAAAGAAATAGATGAAATAGGAATTGCAAAAGCTAATAATGAAGTTTTAAAACAGTCTGTAGAGACTTTAGATTTTACTCCTGGTATAGTTATATCTGATGGATATACAATAAAAAATTTAAAGTATAATAACAGATGTGTAATAAAGGGCGATAGCAAAAGTGCGAGTATAGCTTGTGCTTCAATAATTGCTAAAGTCTATAGAGATGATTTAATGCAAAAATATGCTAAGATGTATCCAGAATACCGCTTTGATAAGAATGTTGGATATGGAACTAAGGAACATATTGAAGCTATTAAAAAATTTGGTATAACAAGTATTCATAGGAAATCATTTTTGAAAAATTTAACTGATTATTTATAAGGTATCCACTATGGGATACCTTTTTAAAAAGCATTTTTCAGATAATTTAATTTATAATTATTAAGATCTTTAAAAATTATTTCGCTAAAGTCAAATCTAAAAGTGAAATAATTAATGTTGTTTTGCAGAATATAAAATTCTGCAACTTTTTTTATTGTTTTGATTTTCTTGTTTGTAATAGATTCTCTAGGAAGACCCATTTTAACACCATATCTGCTCCTCACTTCAATAAAACAAATCAAATCACCTTTGCTAGCAATGATATCAATTTCGCCTAAAAAGCAAGTGTAGTTCATTTTTTTTATTAAATAATTATGACTCTCAAGATAATTCATAGTAAGTTCTTCACCATAGGAACCTAATAATTTGTTGTATCTTTTCAAAAAATCACCTCATTCTAAATCATTGACATAAAAAATAAAATTTATAAATATGTTTAGATTTTTTTTTATAGTCAAAAATCTAAAAAGGAGGTGATTAAGTGGCAGTAACTATTAAAAGTGCAACATTTAAAGGTATAGAAGGCCAAATAATTTCAGTAGAAGTTCAAATTTCTAATGGATTACCATGCTTTAATATAGTAGGGTTAGCAGATACTTCAATTAAAGAATCAAAAGAACGAGTAAGAGCAGCTATTACAAATTCTAACTATGATTTTCCGTTAAAAAGAATTACCGTGAATTTAGCACCTGCAAATATTAGAAAAGTAGGTTCTTTATTAGATTTGCCTATAGCTATAGGAATCCTCACTGCAACAAATCAGATTTCATATGATTTGAAAGATAATTATATTTTTATTGGAGAACTATCCCTTTCTGGTGAACTTAAGAGAATTGATGGAGTTTTACCTATTGTATTAGAGGGCGTAAATAATAATATGAATAAATTTATATTGCCTGAGATGAATTCTAAAGAAGCTAGTATAGTTCGTAAAGCAAAAATTTATGGATTCTTGAATTTAAATCAAATTTCAGAGTTTTTAAAATTTAAGGATATGTTACCTTGTCCAGAAATGAAAATAAGCAAAGATATTCATAGCTTTACTATAGATTTTTCAGACATATATGGACAAAATGGAACGAAAAGAGCAGCGGAAGTTGCAGCTGCAGGGGGGCATAACCTAATACTATTTGGTCCTCCGGGATGCGGCAAAACTATGATAGCTAAGAGATTACCAACAATATTACCATCTCTTTCTTATGAAGAAGCTTTAGAAATTACAAAGATATATAGTGTATCTAATGAATCTAGTAAAATAAAAGGAATTGTGAATAAGAGGCCTTTTAGAGATCCACATCATACAGCTTCTAAGGTATCTATTATTGGAGGTGGCAGTAATCTAATGCCAGGAGAAATATCTTTAGCGCACAACGGAGTTCTTTTTTTAGATGAGATTCTTGAATTTAAAAGAAATACTTTAGAAATATTAAGACAGCCCTTAGAAGATAGAAAGATTACAATTAGTAGATATAGTGGAACGGTTGAATTTCCAGCGAATTTTATGTTGGTTGGAGCTTTAAATCCATGTCCATGTGGTTATTATGGTTCAAAAGATAAACAATGTATATGTACAGATTATCAAAGGAACAGATATATTAATAAACTGTCTGGCCCATTGATAAATCGGATAGATATTTTTTCACAAGTTTCTTCCTTAAATTTTTCCGAATTAAACAGTATTAACAAAGCAGAATCATCAGCGGATATTAGAAATAGAGTAGAAGATGCAAGAAAAATTCAAAGAAAAAGATTTGAAGGATTAAATATTTATAGTAATGCACAAATGAGCGAAAGAGAAATAAAAAAATTCTGTTCTGTTGATGCATCTATTTTCCCTTTGGTAGAAAAAGTTTTTAATAAATACGGACTAAGTGTTAGAGCATATGGGAAAATACTTAAAGTTGCAAGGACAATTGCTGATTTAGAGAAAAGTGATTCAATACAAAAGAAGCATATTTATGAAGCTATTCAATACAGAATGTTTATAGATAGAAAAATATTGTGAGGTGTAATGATGTTATATTATAAAATATGGTTTTCTCTTTGTTCTATTGGCTATAAAAAGAAAAATGAATTATTAAATTGTTATGGAAATATAAATAATCTATGGACTAATTACAACAATGGAAATATAAAAAAGGAATTTGGTAATTTAGTTAATGATAAACTAAAAAAAGCATGGGACCAAGAAAAATTAGATGAAATTAAATGTTTTATCAATAAAGAAAATATTAGTATATGTACTATTGATGATGATAAGTATCCTGAAAAATTAAAGGTATATAATGATTCACCATATATGCT
>DAOUPR010000049.1 GCA_030626065.1 Clostridium sp.
ATTTGTATTTTAATTTGCTTTTGACTTTGCTTTTGACTTTGCTTTTGACTTTGCTTTTGACTTTGCTTTTGACTTTGCTTTTGACTTTGATTGTGCATTGTGCATTGTGCATTGTGCATTGTGCATTGTGAACTGTGCATTGTGCATTGTGCATTGTGCATTGTGCATTGTGCATTGTGTATTGCTCTAACTATCTATATTTGCAGACAGTACCAAAGATAAATATTTTTCTTCACTACTAGATCCTCTCGAAGTTAATACTATCGGTACTTTTGCTCCAACTATAAAACCTGCCATTTTAGCTCCTGCTGAGTATATAAGTGCTTTACTTAGCATATTTCCTGAAGCAATATCAGGTACAACTAATATATCTGCATCTTCAACTACTGGACTCTCAAAACCTTTTATTTTAGCTGATTCTTTATTCATAGTTATATCATAGGAAATAGGTCCTTCAATTATACAATTTGGAATTTCACCTGTTTCGCTCATTTTCTTTAATTCATTTGCATCCACTGTTTCAGGCATCTTTGGATTAACTCTCTCAACAGCTGCAAGTACAGCTACCTTTGGTTTCTCATAGCCCATTGCTAAAAATGTGTTTACAGCATTTTCTACTATTTGTTTCTTTTTAGCTAAATCTGGGTACATCATCATTCCCCCATCTGTAATTGCAATAAGCTTATGATATGTAGGTACTTCATTAATTGCAATGTGAGACATTACGCTCCCTGTTCTAAGTCCTTTTTCTTTATCCACTACAGCCTTTAAAAGATCAGCTGTCTGAATTTTACCCTTCATAAGAAAATCAACTTTTCCTGCACGAACAAGCTCTACTGCCTTATATGCAGCTGTAGATTCATCTTCAACATTGAATATATTTTCAGCTTTAATTTCTTTTCCTAATTTATTAATAATTCCTCTTATTTCATCTTCTCTACCTATTAGAATAGGTTCTACTATATTATCATCTACTGCTCTCATTACAGCTTCTAAAGTATGCTCATCATGAGCCGCTACTACTGCTACTTTCTTAAGTATCTTCTGACTTTGTGCCTTTTTAATTAATTCATCAAAACTTGAATATATCATAATCTACTCTCCCTTATAAATACACTTTTTTTATAAATAACTTACTAAAATTAATTGTAATTAAAGCTTTACATTACTATTATACAAAAAAAAAACTAAAGAACACAATTATTTTATTCTTTAGATAAATTTATTTTTAATAATATTATTTAATAAATTTCCTGCTAAAATATTATTTATTACATGATTTGTTATTTTTCATTTTGTAACTTGTTTATTGCCTCATCCAAATCTAATCCGCTATACTCTTGAGCCCTAATAATTCTACCACTTTTCCCATCATCTACAAATGCACCTAATGAGATACCTGGCAAAGCACTTTTTACATCATTGGGTGCTGTAGGGCCACCTAAATCTGTTCTACACCATCCAGGATCAACAAGATTTATTAAAACATTGCTTTCTTGTATTTTATAGCCTAAATCTTTTGTTATTTTATCAAGACCTGCTTTACTAGCTGAATATCCTGCTTGTTCGGGTTGGTTTTCAATTCCACTAGTTGTATTAATAATTCGTCCAAACTTCTTATCTATCATTTTAGGCAAGAAATGATAACAAATTTTTGCAGGTGCAATTGTATTAACCTTAAAACTTTCTTCGAAATCACTAACAGGCGTTTTATAAAAATCTGTTCTATATGCTATCTGAATACCTGCATTATTAAAAACTATACCCACATCTAAATCCAACTGATCAATTCCCTCTAGCATTTTATCAATAGCCTTCATATCTGATAACTCTGCTTCAAAGCAATAAGTTTTTACTCCGAGTGCCTTAACTTTTGATTCAATTTCCGATATATTACTCATCTTTCTACTATGTAGAATAAGATTACATCCTTTTTCAGCCATAAATAAAGCTAACTCGCTACCTAGTCCTCTACTAGCACCTGTTATAAATGCCCATTTTCCTTTTATATCTAACATATACTGCCTCCTTTAATAATAGTGTGAAATGTGAAGTGTAAAATATAAAGTTAAGGAAATCATCCTTGATTTCGCAGTTCACAACTTTCATTATAATAGATAATTTAAGTATTGTGGAGCTCCTTTTTCCTTTCCTCTAACATGTTTTGCCCTTTACAAAAATAAATTAGCCATCAATCTCTAGAATAAATTAATATTCTTAGATTGATGGCTATGAACTGTTAATTGCACTTATCCTAAACTACTTTTTTAGTATTTTCAAATTCACAAGCTGCTTCTTTATCAAGTATCACTGTTACATCGCTGTGGAGTTTCAATGTTGATGCTGGTACTTTACAAGATATTGTATCATTATTTAGTAAGTCATAAATTACCTTTGATTTTTTATATCCACTTGCTATAAGAAGTATTTTCTTAGATCTAAGAATAGTAGAAACACCCATTGTTATGGCTTCTTTTGGAACCTCTTCTTTTGAGTTAAAAAATCTAGCATTATTCTCAATTGTATTTTCTGTTAAGTTAGCTAAATGTGTATCTGCTTTAAGCTCTTCTGCTGGTTCATTAAAGCCTATATGTCCATTTTCTCCAATACCTAAAATTTGAACATCTATTCCACCACATTCTTTTATCTTATTTTCGTAATTTTCTCCAAATTCTTCTGGTGAACTTACCATTCCGTCCGGTATATTAACATTTTCATCTTTTATATTTATATGTTTAAACAAATTTTCATACATAAAATAATAATAGCTCTGCTCATCATTTCTACTTATTTTGTAATACTCATCTAAATTAAAAGTAGTAACCTTTGAAAAATCTAAGCCTTCTTCTTTATGCATTCTAATAAGTTCTTTATACGTACTTAATGGAGTGCTTCCTGTGGCTAGTCCTAGCACACAATTCGGTTTTTCTTTAATTGTATCTGCGATTATTCTAGCTGCCTCTTTTCCTACTAATTCAAAATTATTTTCAATAATAACCTTCATAAATAACACCTCCATAATTGCTTATTTAAAGTTTCGTAGTGAATACCCTATAATTTATCTAAAAAAGATTGTCCATTTTCAGGCATATCTACTTTAAAATAGTTTGCTACTGTAGCTCCAATATCTGAAAGAGTTTCTCTAACGCCTAGGTTTATGCTTTTTAGTCCCTCTTTATAAACTAAAATAGGTACATTCTCTCTTGTATGATGACTATGCCCTATTGTAGGATCATTACCATGGTCGGCACATACCAATAAAATATCTTCTTTTTCTAATTTATTTATAATTTCTCCAAGATATCTATCTACTATTTCAAGCTTCTCAGCGTATTTTACTACATCTTGTTCATGGCCTGCTAGATCAGTTTCTTGAACATTTACACATATAAATGCCTCTTTATTTTTAGCTATTTCATCTTGCATAAGTTCCATAACCTCATTTGTATCCACAGCTGGAATGCTTTTCCCATATCCATTTTCAACAATATCTGCAACTTTTCCTATTAAAACTACAGGAATATCTTTTTTGCCTAATATCGTTGGAATTTGTACTTCTGCATTTATTCCATATCCAAGGTGTACAACATTATATCCTTTTCTATAGACACCAGCTTCTGGTGCACTAACTCCTACATATTTCTCTTCTTTGCAATATTTCGCCTTCAAAATATCTTCAAACTTTACATCTTCACCACCAAAAGCTATAACTCTTGGTACTTCTGATACACTTCTTACTATTTTACCTATCTTAGTTACCTCTTCAAAACTTATTTTATCTAATGTAGCAGTTACATTATAAGCATGTCCTAAATCAGCTTCAATATTATCTCCAACAACTACACTATCATTTACAAGTAATAACCTAGGATTTTCACCATAGTACTGAACACTATACCCATTGGATACTAATTTTTCATATGCTTTGTCTATTTTCTCAGAGAAAGGCTCTACTTTTGGCATTTTAGGATTTGTACCCATAATTTCTTGATGTCCATAAAAAGTATCCCCACCAAAATGCATAAGTTTTGCTTTTCCATAAACAGCCTCGGAGCTAAACCTTTTATTTCCTACTTCCACACCTAAAGCATTTATAAGTCCTAGTTTCTCAAGATTTTTTAAATCTATGTCCGGTTCTTTTTCTAGAATACTTTTACATGTATTAGCCCCGATATCTTGTGGCCTTACCCTAGAGACATCATCCATATAGCCTACTCCAAAACTATCAATTACTAAAACAATAAATCTTCCCATCCCTATCAGCTCCTCAATAATCTACCTTGGCTGTCATAAATACCAATCAGTCTAGGATTTCCACTTTGTATTCCTTCAACTACAGCAACTTCACTTCTTGTAACAAAGATTTGACTTCTAAAAGAAAATATTACTGTATCTCCAACTTCCGCTGTATCTTTTAACTCAAAATAATAATCTATACTTTCATTATCTATATCTTCAGTTTTAACAATCTTATAGTCAGAAAGACTCTTTCCAACGATTGCTTTCTCCATATGAGACCTTCTATAATGCCCTCCACCGTAAGCATAACTTTTTTCATTTAAATTATGAGATATTTCACTTACATATACCAAAGCTGGTTTTTCAGGCAAATCATAATCTGCATGCATTGGTGTTGTACCTAAAAGTCCATGTCCTGGCTCTCCATGAGTTCCACCTTCACTAAAAATCTTTGCTATACTAGCTGTACAAGTAGCTGATGGGGTATTTACTTGCTTAATGTCCAGTCCCAATTTATCTTGCAATAATTGCTTTGCTTTTTTTACTGTTTCAATATTAGGCGTACTTTCAATTTTCTTTTTGTCTGCATTATATAGAAAACATGGAAATGACGTTACTCCCACGATTTTAATATTAGCTAAGGAGTTTATTTCTCTTGCCACTTCTTCTAAATTTTCTAAATAAAAACCACCGTATTGAGCCGGATATAAAATATCTCCCTCATCAATAACTCTAAGCATTATATTCTGAGTTTTATTTAGTTTAAGGGCCGCATTAGATATTTCTTTAGCTTTTTCTATAGAATATACCGTTATAACATCCGGATTCATTTTAACAACATCTTCAACCATTAATGAAGGAATTTGTACTAAATGACCTACGTGTCCAATTTCTATTCCTTCTTTATATAATGTTTCTGCCTCTTTAAAATCAACAACTACAGCACCCTTATAGCCTAACTCCATTAACTTCTTAGATACGTATGGATTTCTTCCTAGCTGTTTTGTCATAAAGTAAAGCTCAATCCCATACTTATCTCCTTCTTTTTTGATCTCTCTTGCATTATTAATTATAGTATCAACATCCAAAATATAAGTATCTGGATTAATAATTCCTTCTCTATGAAAGTTAAATGCTGTGTCAATTAGCTTTTCATTTTTTCTTAAAGTTGCA
Organism: Clostridium sp.; assembly: GCA_030626065.1. GTDB lineage: Bacteria > Bacillota > Clostridia > Clostridiales > Clostridiaceae > Clostridium_AF. The sequence goes on from DAOUPR010000049.1 coordinate 5,413, forward strand.
TCTAAAAACACTTTCCTCACCTCGCCCTATATACATTTTCTATAGCTTCCCTTAAAATATTTAATATAGTCTCTGAACCACTTCTCATAGGATTAATTCTAATCATCCTATTTTATAAAGTAGGGTCTGCTTCTCTAAAAGTACCTGAAACTCTATAAAACATAGGTACAAATTCATATTTTGATTCTGACCCTACAGGGAATGGTGCCGCCCCTAATTTTTCTGCTTCAACTAAAACTTCTTTTGCAATCTCATCTAAAAATTCAACAAGGATTACCTTTGATTGAGCATTTGCCATGTAGGCTTTTTTTATCCCTTCAATTTCATTATTATTTAATTTATCTAATAGCATATCACTTACTTCTGCTTGTATAGCTAAAGAAACAGGCGCATATATCATTCCTCTTAAAGCTTCCATAGCCTCATGTCCTTGTACTTGACTACCACCTGAATAATTTAATTTTACTATTTTATCTATATACTCTTTTTTACCAACTACGCAACCTACCCCTTCAGGTCCAAGTAGTTTAAACACTGAAAAAGAAGATAAATCTGCACCAAATTGTGATCCTATTTTTTCTACTTTCATTACAGCATAGTTATCATCTGTTATTATAGGTAAAGTTGGATTAAAATCTTTAATTATACTTATAACTTCGCCAATATCATATTTGTCCTCTATCTTTTGTCTTGTATATTGGATAAGAGCTCCATTAATTTCATTTTCTTTTAATGCTTTAATTATTTCTTCTTTATTATTAAAGTCTGCTTTTACAACTTTAAGGCCTGATGTTTCAATTGTTACCTTTGTAGTGGGATAAATTGGAGCGTCATGAACTAATATTGTACTTGAATTCTTCATCATACTTATTAATCCCCATCTAATTGCAGCCGTTCCTGCCCCTCTTACCAGTACTGCAGCTTCCTCTTCAAAAAAATCTGCTATGGTTTTTTCCACTTTCAATGTAACTAATGGTTTATTATGTTCTAAAGTTACACCAACATCTCCATTAGTTAAAACTTCACGCCCTGCAAAGTTTTTTGTTGTTGCATCTATAAGCTTAAATTGCATTTCCTTTGCTTCTTCTACTGATATTGAACTTAGAGGATATGTTTTCACTTTATTCACTCCTAACTAAAAAATTTTTTCGGATTATTTATCAAAATTTCTTTTATTTTCTCTTCATTTATATCTCTCTTTTTAAGTAGTGGAATAAATGTATCTAATAGATACGAATACCCTAAACCACCTCTATTTTTAAGATGTGATTTCCGAGTTATATCCATAGATAAAAATATTCTTTTATGTAAGTCTCTATTGCATAATTCTTTAATTATATCTGCCCTAATCTCATCTTCCATATAATTTATTTTGCCAACAGTGTCAAAATCAACATAAACGCCCTTATCTATCAATCTAAGAATATAATCTAAATCTCCAGATAAATCTACGTGCCCAATAATAACTTTATTTAAATCCACATCAAATTCTTTTAATAGGCTAATTTGCTCAAGTCCTAATTTCCCTAATGTTGTATGCGTAGTAATTGGCGTTCCTGTATCTATATGAGCTCTTGCAGCTGCTTCAAATACCTTTTTTTCCATAGGTGTCATTGCTTCTTTGCTAGTTCCTATTTCCCCTATAATTTCAGCTTTTTTATCACTTTCATCAATTCCATATACTATTTCATCAACAATTATCTTAGAAATATCTTTCGCAGAATTCTGGTATACTTCCTCAAGCAAAAACGGTTCTTTATAATAACCAGTAGCAGAAATTATATTAATGCCACTTTCTTTTTCTAATCTCTTTATAAATTCAATATCTCTACCCATACCCTTATTAGTAACATCTACAATATTCTTAACATTCAATTTAGTAAGTTTATTTATTTCATCAAGTGTTTCATCAAACAAATCTAATCTACAATCTAAATCACCCTTTTGCTTTGATAAATCTATTGTCATATGCTCATGCATATAAGTTATTCCATCTCTTAATTCCATACTGCACCTCCTATGGCTTGAAAATCAAATTGTTTTTCTTCCTTAAATATGAATTTTTAAAATATTTATAATATAAATCAGGTAAACAAGTTTCCCTGCTAATCTTCTCTGCTAATTTTATTGCTTTCAATCCATTTTGAATTCCTTGTTTAGCTAGTATTACTATTCCAGACCCTACTTCTTCTGATGGAATTGTAATAGCCGTTGCATTAACCATATTGGCAATCTTTATTAAGTATTTACCACTTTTATTTTGCTGACTCTTTGCTAAATCTCCCAATGTTCCAAAAACCGAATCGCCTAACCCCTCTAAATCTATAGGACCTTCATAAGATACTATAATATCAACTTCTTCAAAGGCTTTATTTACCCTATCAATCAAATCTTTTCTTTCTTCTGCAGCTTTAAAATCAAACTCTACAATTTGTGGATTTATATCCTCTATAGCTTTCAATTTCCGGTCTATCTTTATTCTCATATCCTTGCCATCTGGTAATTCTATATCTCCATGTTTGCAAAGACCAATTCTAATCTCTTCTATATCTAGTTTTTCTAAACTACTTATTTCATTTAACATATTTATTTTATCTAAACTATCTAATTTATTTGTTTCATCTAGTTCCTTTAATCTATCTTGTTTATATGATTTGTTTTCTTCTTTTACATAAATAAGCTCCATCAAACATTGAATTAATTTATTATAATCATGTCCTATAAATCCTACTCCAGCCGAAAATTCTATATTATCAGTAGATTTTTTTGTAGAACTACTTTTTAATCCTAAACCTTTTGCTAATACTGAAAATAAATTCAAGCTTAGTGCAGGAGCCAGTACAGAACCTCCACCATCTGTTCCTATACCTATATCATTTATTCCATAAAGCACATTAATAGCTGTGGCACTAGATGATCCGGTCATTACTTTACCTGTTATTGGATTTACCAAATCTATATCTATTGCTCTACCACCATCAGACATTTTATCTATGGTATGCCATATATACTTTTTTGTATTTACTAGGTTTTTTATAATATCTCGGTCTATTGCACCTGTGTTTTTAATACCTAAAAGCACTACATTTTCATCCTGCTCTAATATCTCTTTTGCATCTATTAAAACATCTTCATTAATTTCATCGATTGTTTTATTCAAAAACAAATTAGCCTTTTGATTTGCCTTTGCTATCTTTAGAAATTCATCTAATTCATTATTCATATTAATCCTCCAAATTTGGTAGATTATAATTTTGCACTATAAATTTTCACAGCATAAACTCTATATAAAATTTCTACTTCAACTATTTATATGATAATTTAACCATATTTTTAGAATGAAATGGAGGCCTAAGCCCCCATTTTATAATTATATATTTTTATGCTATTGGTACAAATAATTTTACTAAGTATAGAAGGTTAATTAAAATACCAACTAATATTGCACCTATTGGACCTATTGCCATATCTACTATAGGTTTCTTAGAAGTTTTATTTAATACATACAATCCAGCAACTGCGAAGAATCCAAAGTTAGGAGCCATAGCATTTGCAGCTACCATTCCACCTACTAATAAAGCAACTTCCAATATTCTTGACATTGCAGTTCTAATATTATCTCCGCATTTTTTCATTCCTGGGAACTTATCTAAGAATTTAGCTAAGTATTCTAATAATAATACTTCAAGTGATATAACTACTGCACCAACTATAAATGCTAATATTGGATTACCTATTAATAAACCAACAACAAATACGAAAGTCATACCAACTGGTCCATATACACCAGTAGCAATAGCTGTTGTTGCAACAAGTGGTATAAATCCAATACCTCTAGCCATAGCAACAAGCGCTGCATCTACATTCTTACCTTCACCTAAAAGTTTTAATGAGATTGGGTCTCCAGCTATTACACCATAGCTTGTTGCTGCTGCAATCAAACCACCCATTAATGCAATATATGGTATATTCTTTTTAATTCTTTTAACTCTATCACTAAATAAACTTACAAGAGCCGCATTTGATGAAGAATTTTCATCACCTTTTTCTCTAGTGGCAAAGAATATCATTATTATCATACCAACTAATAATGCCATTCCTTCTGGGTTTAAAGATACTGTAGCTGTTTTTATGTCGAATGTTCCATAATATTGAGTTATTTGTCTTACTACTAATGAAATTCCTAAAGTTATAATTCCTTTTTTGTATCCATACTGATATCCAACTACTAAAGCTGGGAATGCAGCAAAACACGCTACTATAGGACCACCAACTTGTCCTAATTGTGGAAGGAAGTTTACAGGTAATTTTGCAAAAATATCAACAATAAATTGTAATCCTGCAACAAGTCCTATACCATATATAGCTCCAACTGCTCCTGCTATACCTACCCCAACTTTTCCTTCTGGTGCCCAAGTACCAATAATATCTGTTCCAAGTAATACACAATGGATTAAAATAATTGTAGATCCAATTGAAAATGGAATACCAAACCCAATTACCAAACCAAAACTTAACGCAAAACTTGTAGCCGCTAGTGCACTTTTGTTCATTCTTCCTTCAAGATATTCTGGAATAATAGGTCTTAATCCATCATTAAAAACTGCAACACCTAAGTTTGCTAGAATAGCTGCTAAGCCACCAATTAAAGCAATTAATACATAATTCATACGTGTTCCCCCTAGTTATTATTTTATAATTTCTTTCATGATAACAGGTATTACCTGTTCTGCATGCTGCGGAGTAAAGCCAAAAGCAACTTTACCATTTTTAATTTCTTCAATAATTTCTTCATCACTTCTTATTTTTCCTGGCATTGTTACTGTTGCACATTTAGGCATTCCAAGTAAAGCAATTGCCATAGCAAGTGCACCGCCACCGCCAGTATTACAAGCTCCAAAATAATAATCTGCTGCTCCCGTCTTTATAGCCATAGCTGCTTCAATATCTGTTTTTATTTCTATAGTAACTTCGTCTCCACCATATTTTTTAATAGTATCAGCCACCATTTGTTTGTCAATTTGTCCACCAACAACTATTTTCAACATATTATCACTCCTCTAATTTATGTTTTGTAATAATGAACATAAATGCATCATTATATATTGTTTCTCATTTTCAGATATAACTAAATTTTCATCTAAAATAACATCTTCATAAATTTCTTCTGCAAGAGAATATTTTTCATACTCTTTAAGCTCTGATAAAATACTTTCGTCTAAAGGATTAACACTATCTCCCTTTTTAATTCTTGTAAGAGCTGTTGCAAGATGTGTGATTAACATTGCCCCATTTTCTTCAGTTAGTTCAATTTCCCAATTAGTTAAAACCTTTTCAATTACACTAATAACTTTTTCGTAAGTTTCATCATCTATACTACCTGCTACTTTTAAAATGTCTAATCTATCTTTAAGATTCATCTTATGCCTCCAATATTTATACTGTTTTTTATTAATAACTTGGTATTATTTTTTCTTCTATTACAGCTTCTTGTGTTTCTATTACAGTATCTTTATCTATTATTTTTTTTAAGAGATTTTTTATACCAAATTTTGAATTATCCACAATTACAACTGCTTCAGAGTCAGTATTTTTCTCAAGAATTTCACTAATACTTTTATATTTTAAGTTTAGTTTTTTTTCTTTTACTTCATCCAAATTCCAAATAGCTGCATCTATCTCTTTTGATTGTAATTTTGTTATTACTTGATTGTATTTAAGATCTACTAATTCTACTTCTTTATCTTTACAAACCTCTTTTGTTAAAACAGCATGATCTATAGAATTTCTATCAATTCCTACTTTCATGCCATCTTTAATAATTTCATTCTTTTCCTCACTAAAGATTAATACATGCTCATTAACGTAGCTTTTCTCTCCAAATCCAACGACTATATCAATGTCAATACCTCTCTTGATACCTTCAAGTGCAGCTAACTTTGATACAACAGCAAAATCGTATCTTCCATCTTTTAGCGCAGAAATTCTTGTTTCAGCACCTCTCATAAAAGCTAGACTAAATGGAAAACTTCTTGTTTCTACTGTTTTATATAATCCAGTTGCCAACCCTTCATATCTTTTTGAATAGGGTAATGGCATAACACCCATCAAAGTACCATAATCAGTAAATTTCCACATTATTTCATAATCAATGAAAGAAATAAAAGTACCCATATGTCCTCTTGGTTGTAATTCTAAAGCTTTAGTTTCTTTTAATAGATTTATTGCAGATTGAACAGTACCTCTAGCTGCCTCAAATTGCTCAGAATAATCAGCTATCGTTTTGATTCTATCTCCAACTTTCATAGTAATTAACTCTCTTGCTATCTTAATAGCAGCAATACCGTTTTTCTGCATCAATTTTGTCTTGATTTGCATCTTTATCACCTCAATGTACATTATAATGTATATTGACAATAAAAAAAAGATTTGTTTTGATAAAATTCTTATAAACCGCAATATACATTTTATTGTATATTAAATAATAATTTTAAGCAACGTACATTATTTCGTATATTGCTTCTTTATATATTATGATAATCTATTTTTAGATCTATGTCAATATATTATTTTCCTAACAATAATTATTTTCTGATTGCTTTTTTTAGATTATATGGTAAAATAATACTAACAATAATATACGTAATTAAGGAGGCTTTACCATGAAATCTAAAGGCAAAAATATCATAAAATTATTAATATGGGGTATTATATTGTGCTTAGCTTATTTTCTAATTTCCTTAATTGTATCTAAATTCACAGCTATCGCTTTGGTTGATTCAGTATTCTACGTAAGTATGCTTTTCATTATAATCGGTATTATACTTATAATGAAAGGTAATCCTACAGGACTATCACTTAAAAGCCTGGATTCACCTCAAAGTGCTCAATACATAGCAAATGAAAACTTGGAAGTTCTTAGAATGGAAAGAAAATCAACTAATTTTTATAAAAACTTTAAAAAACACGCAGTTGTAGAATCCAATAGCATGTCCTTAGTACTGATAATTGGAGCTGTCTTTGCAATAGCTTCATCTGTTTTGTTCTTCTAAAACTAAATGAAATAAAATAAATCATTTTAAAAAACAGGACAACCTTTTCAAAAGGCTACCCTGTTTATTTTTCATTTCTTGTTTCTTGTTTCTTATTTTTAATCTTTTAATCTTTTAATCTTTTAATCTTTTAATCTTTTAATCTTTTAATCTTTTGACCTTGATTGTGCATTGTGCATTGTGAATTGTGCATTGTGCATTGTGAATTGCTCTAAGTTGTGCATTGCTCTAAGTTGTGCATTGATCATTGCTTTAAATTATACCCGTATTTCATCCTCAATCCATCTAAAACATATTCAGATTTATAGTCTATTACTCCTACCCCTTCTTCTATAACTCTCTCTTCATACCTCTTTCCATCGAGATCTTTATATTCTACAGTATATAAAGTTTTCCCATCTTTAACTCTTTTCCAAATAATAGTACCTTTAATATTATACTCAGTTCCTTCAATATCATACAACCGTTGAGTCCATGTTGTGTTTTCTTCTAACGGAGCTTTTATAAGAATTAATTCACTAAAGAATGTATCCATCATCGCAATTGAATTTTTCTTTTGAGTTAGTGCTCCATCTTTTATAATATATTGAAGCTCTATAGAATTATCAAACTCATCATATTGTTGATATTCTTCAACTTGTTGTCCTTCTATATTTTCATCTTCTATATTTTCATCTTCAATATTATCTCCCGGTACTTCTTCTTTTTCTTCATCATCTATCATAAAAGGCTCATCAAAATCTTCTTGCACAACTTCTTTAACTTCACCAGAAACATGATAAATTAATTCATCTTCAGTTTTATCAATAGAGTCTAGTGTTGCCGTATGTTCATATTCAAAAGAACCAACATACTCCCAAGTATATCCTATCTCTGAAGGTAGAAGAGCTGCTAATTGCTCATTAGTATTTTTAACATCAGCGCCTTGTCCACTTTCTGTAGACTCTACATCGCTTTGTTTTTTATCTAATTCTTCCGTATTTTCTTTTTCCTCTACAACTGGAATTTCAACATTCTCATCTACTTTATCTTCATTTACTACTTCTTCTGTATTTACTGCTTCTTCTTGGCTTACTAATTCCTCTTCGTCTACTACCTCATCTTGGCTTCCAACTTCATTTTCACTTACTGTATTTTCTGCATCACTACTCACATTACTATTACTATTTTGAATCTCTTTGTTTCCACAACCAGTTAATATCATAGATAACA
>DAOUPR010000130.1 GCA_030626065.1 Clostridium sp.
AAATTAAAGGCAAATTAAAGGCAAATGCAAAATTCGAATGCACAATGCACAATGCACAATTTAGGATGATTTTCTTCGTTCCTCAGAAAATCTTTAATTTATTAGTCGATTTTGCGGGACAAAATCATCCTTAACTTCACATTCCACATTTCACATTAGTATTAGAACTAAAATTAAGTATATAAGGGAAAGCGAATAAAGAAGCAACACCTTGTAATAGAATCAAAAAAAGGACGGAGGGATTCATCATGAAGGATGACATTAGTAAGTCAGTGAAAAGGATTGATGCTGAAGATAAGATTTCTGGTAAGGCTAGATATGTATGTGATATGAAATTTGAAGATATGCTTTATGCTAAAACTTTTAGGTCTACAAGAGTTCGGGCTAAGATAAAAAACATAATGTACCCTAGTCTACCAGCTGGTTATTATATAGTAGACAAAAATGATGTTCCAGGTAGAAATATAGTTAAAATAGTACTTGATGATCAGCCATTTTTTGCTGATAAAGAAGTTAATTATATTGGAGAACCTATTGCATTGGTTGTAGGAAAAGATAAAAAAGAAATAATGAATATAATGGGAAAGATAAAAATTGATTATGAAGATGTTGAACCTATTCTTACTATAGAGGAGGGTATGAAAACTAGTAATCCTATATATAAAGAAGATAATTTATTTGCAGATTATGTATATTCAAAAGGAAATATTGAAGAAGCTAAGCTCAAAAGTAAATATACAATAGAAGGAGATTATGAAACAGGGTATCAAGAACAATTATATTTAGAAACTCAAGGGGTCATAGGTGAATATAAAGATGGTAAAGTAACGGTCTATGGTTCTATGCAGTGTCCTTACTATGTAAAAGGAGCAGTGGAACAATGTATTGGATTTTCACCTGAGAAGGTAAGAATAGTACAAACTACTACAGGTGGAGCTTTTGGTGGGAAGGAAGATTATCCATCTATAATTGGTGGACAAGTAGCTTGTGCAGCTATTAAGTCAAAAAAACCTGTGCAATTAGTTTTATCAAGAGATGAAGACTTAGAAGTTTCGCCTAAAAGACATCCAGCTAAAATAAAAATAAAAAGTTACATAAGTAAAGACTATAAAATTCTTGGAACAGAAACTAGTACAAATGTAGATTGTGGAGCTTATTCTGGATTATCTCTTGTGGTTTTGCAGAGGGCAATGTTTGCAGTTATAGGAGTTTATAATGTTGAAAATGTTATAGCAAAAGGAAAATGTGTAGCTACAAATAAAGTAGTAAGTGGTGGATTTAGAGGGTTCGGAGCACCACAAGCTTTTTTTGCTGCAGAAATGCATATGCAGCATATAGCTAATAAACTTGGAATAGATTCTCTAGAATTTAAAAAAATAAATATTTTAAAGCAATGGGATAAATCTTCTACAGGAGGGACCTTTAGAGAAAAAATATTGCTTCCAGAAATGATAGATAAGGCATTGGAAATATCGGCCTACAAGGAAAAGAAAAAACTTTTTAAAGAAGATAAAAAACGAGGAATATATAAAGGAATAGGAATGTCTCTATTTTTCCATGGTGGAGGTTTTACAGGTAGTGGAGAAAAAGACATAATAAAATCAAAAGTAAAATTAGTTAAAAAAAATAATAAAGTAGAAATATTGATAGCCAATGTAGAAATGGGACAAGGACTTCAAACAACTATGAGAAAGATAGTGTCTAAGGCAATAGATATTCCTATGAAAGATATAATATACAATAATCCTGATACAGACAGAGTCTTAGATTCAGGGCCAACAGTAGCATCAAGGTCTATAGTGATTGTTGGTAAATTAGTGGAAAAAGCAGCTCTGAAAATAAAAGATAGATGGAATGAAAAAGAAGTAGAGGCTGAGGAGAATTATAAATATCCAGAAGGCTTTTATTTTGACGATGAAAAATTTATAGGGGATGCGTATACATCATATTCTTGGGGATTAAATGTAGTAGAAGTAGAAATAGATCCTGTAACTTTGGAGAGTAAAATAAATGGTGTTTATGCAGTTTATGATGTTGGAAAGGCTATAGACGAAAAAATAGTTAAAGGTCAAATAGATGGTGGAATACTTCAAGGACTTGGTTATGGTGGTATAGAAGTTATGGAAATTCAAAAGGGTAAGATAATGCAAAGGACAAATACTGACTATACTATTCCTACAGCTAAAGATGCGCCACCTATTATAAGTTGTCTTATAAATCAGCCTTATGAAGAAGGGCCATCAGGGGCTAAAGCGGTTGGTGAACTAACTTTTATTGGTGCAGCACCAGCCTATGCTCTTGCCGTTGAGGATGCTATGGATATTGAAATAAATAAAATTCCAATAAGACCAGAGAATTTAATGGAGGTACTTTAAAATGAAGATAAAATTCAATTTGAATTTTGAAGATGTAGAAATAGATGTAGATCCAATGAAAAGACTTTTAGATGTTTTAAGAGATGATTTTAAATTATTAGGAGTGAAAGAAGGCTGTGGAGAAGGGGAATGTGGGGCGTGTGCAGTTTTAATAGACGAGATTTTAGTGAATTCTTGTATGTATCCAATGGCTAAAGTTGAAAATAGTCACGTTATATCTATAGAAGGACTAAAAAAGACTCCTAAATATGAAATATTAAAGAAAAGTTTTGAAGAAGCTGGAGCTGTTCAATGTGGTTTTTGTACACCAGGAATGATGATAGCAGCCACTGCATTACTTAAAAAACATCCGAAGCCAACAGATGAGGAAATAAGAGAAGGAATCTCTGGAAATCTTTGCAGATGTACTGGATATAACATGATAATCGATGCAATAAGATTAGCCTCTGAGAGGGGGGAAGGTCTATGGTAGAAGCCATTAGAGCAGACAGTTTAGCGGAAGCTCTAAATATTATTAATAAAGAAAAATGTATTTTATTATCAGGTGGAACTGATTTGATGGTAAGAAAAAGAAAGTGGTCTGGAATAGAGCCTGATTTTGATGAAAAAGTAGTGATTATTTCTAGTATTAAAGAACTTAAAAATATAGAGAAAGAAAAAGAATACCTAGTAATAGGTGGAGCATGTACTTGCAATGACATAATAGAAAGCGCATTAGTTCCAGATTATATGAAAAGAGTATTTAAGGATATGGCATCGCCGGCCATAAGAAATATAGCTACTATAGGTGGAAATATATGCAACTCTTCACCTGCTGGAGATACTTTGCCATTATTATATGCTTTAGAAGCGGAGTTAGTATTAGAAAGTTTTAGTGGAGAGAGAAAAGTTTCTATAAAAGATTTTATTTTATCTCCTGGGAAAAATATTATTAAAGAAAATGAAATATTAAAAGAAGTCAGAATTTTAATAAAAGATTATAAAAATATAAAGTATAAAAAAGTCGCAACACGTAAATCAATTGCTTTATCAAAAGTTTCTTTTTTAGCTTTTGCTTTATATAAAGATGAATTATTAATCGATGCGAGAATTGCAGTAGGTTCAGTGGCACCGACAATAGTTAAAAATAAAGCATTAGAACAGAAAATAGTGAAGAGTGTAAATGATAAAAACCTTAATATAGATGAAATATTAGAAGAGTATAGTAAATTAATAACACCAATAGATGATCAAAGATCAACGGCTATTTATAGAAAAAAAGTTAGTTTGAGACTTATAGAAGACTTTATTAATGGATTTTAAAATAGGAGTGCAATGTGCAGAGCTTTTTAAAAGAAGAGTGGAATGTGCAGAGTGCAGAGTGCAGAGTCCAATTAAAACATTAAAACATCAATACGATAAAATAATAAATATAATTTGCAATGAAGGATGATTTTATTCATTCTTGGGACAATTTTTTATTTAGTTAAGATTTTCTGACAAAAGGAAGAAAATTATTAACTGCACATTGCAAACTGCACTCTGCACATTAATAAAGAATAAAAGACTTTTTAATAAAAGAATACTTGATATTATGAATAATTCTTTGAAATATGGCTAAATAAAAAAGGAGTGGTTTCTATGGAAAAAAAAATATTGAAGAATGTATGGAAAATAGTGAGTTTCGATGATAAAGAAAATATATATGAAAACTCTGATATATTAATACAAGATAATGAAATATTAAAAATAGGTAAAAATATATCTAAAAATGATATAATAGAAGATGAGGATATTGAAGAAATAGATTGTACTGGTCTTTTGGCTATGCCTGGATTTGTGAATACTCATCACCATTTGTATCAGACTCTTTTTAGAGGAATTGATGAAGTCCAAGAAAAGCCTTTATTTCCTTGGCTAGTAGGACTTTATGAGTTTTGGAAGCATATAGATGAAGAAGCTGTTTATTATGGGGCAATGGTGGGATTTTCTGAATTATTAAGAACAGGTTGCACCACAACAATGGACCATCATTATTTATTTCCTAGGAAAAGTTCCTCAAATTTAATAGATGTTCAAATAAAAGCAGCAGAAGATATTGGAATAAGATTTCACGCTACAAGAGGGTCAATGTGTCTTGGAAGAGATGAAGGGGGACTTCCTCCAAATAGCGTAGTGCAAAAAGAAGAAGTTATTCTGCAAGATAGTGAAAGACTAATAAATAAATATCACGATGAAAATAAGTTTGCAATGACAAGAATAGCTTTAGCACCATGTTCTCCATTTTCAGTTACAAATGAACTTATGGTTCAAACAAGAGATTTGGCAAGAAAAAAAGGAGTAATGCTTCATACGCATTTAGCAGAAACTATTGATGAAGAAAATTTTTGCTTAGAGAAATATGGATTAAAACCAGTAGAACTTATGGAAAGTTTGGGTTGGATAGGTGAAGATGTTTGGTTTGCACATGCTATTCATTTAGATGAGAAAGAAATAGAAATTTTAAAAGGATCTGGAGTAGCACATTGTCCATCATCAAACATGAAACTAAATAGTGGAATATGTAGAACATCAGAGTTAGTTAAAAGAGGAGTTAAAGTAAGTATAGCGGTAGATGGAAGTGCCTCAAATGATGGATCTAATATGTGGGAAGAAGTGAGAAGGGCGTATCTTTTAAACCATTTGAAATATGGTACAGAAGGATTAAATGCATACGAAGTGTTAAAATTAGCAACAAGAGGAGGTGCAGAAGTACTAGGACGAGATGACATTGGGATATTAGCAGAAAATAAAGCAGCAGATATAGTATTGTATGACCTAGATGATGTAGCCTTTGCAGGATGTCATAATCCATTAGTGGGCCTTGTTACTTGTGGTAATTCAAGCCTTGTTAAAATGACAATGGTTAATGGAAAAGTAGTAGTGAAAGATGGAATGATAATAACACAAAATTCTAAAGAAATAAAAACTAAAGCACATAAAATTGCGACAGATATAGTTGCGAAACAAAGAGAAAATAGATAAAGAGCAATGCATAATCACAATGCACAATGCACAATGCACAATGCACAATTAAGGATGAAATATTTTAGCGGAGCTAAAATATTTCTTTAATCTATTAAAAGATTTTAAATAATTAAAAGATATAAGATATAAGATTTAAAAGACTTATAAGTCTTTTAAATCTTAAAGTATTAAATGTTTTTAATGTTTTAATGTTTTAATAAAATAAAGATTTTCTGACGTAAGGAAGAAAATCATCCTCAATTGTGCATTGTAAATTGTGCATTGTGCATTGTAAATTGTGCATTGTGCATTGAATTAAGATTGTGCATTGAATTTAATATTATTTTATTTTAATTTAAAGGGGAGATATAATATGCCATACAGAAATGCGTTACATAGAATAGTTATAGCTCTTGGGGGGAATGCTCTTGGAAATAGCCCAGAGGAGCAAAAGAGAAAAGTAGTCATAGCTGCAAAATCTTTAGTAGATTTAATACTTCAAGGGAATGAAATTATCATAAGTCATGGAAATGGGCCTCAAGTGGGTATGATTAACTTAGCTTTTGAAGAAGCTTCTAAAGTAAATGACAAAGTAACCACTATGGAACTTCCAGAGTGTATTGCTATGAGCCAAGGGTATATTGGTTATCATCTTCAAAATGCTATAAAAAAAGAAATACATAAGCAAAATAAGTCTTGGTATGTTGCAACGGTTGTAACACAAATAGAGGTAGATAAAGAAGATGAAGCTTTTAAAAATCCATCAAAACCCATTGGAAGTTTCTATACAAAAGAAGAAGCAGAAAAGATTATGTTTGAAAATAAAGAATTGATTTTTAAAGAAGATGCTGGTAGAGGCTATAGAAGATTGGTACCATCACCAAAGCCTAAAGATATTGTAGAGAAAGAATCTATTGTTAATATGCTTGACAATGAATTTATTGTTATTGCCTGTGGTGGTGGCGGAGTACCTGTTATTAAAGATGATAATGGGGATTACGTAGGAGTACCTGCTGTTATAGATAAAGATTTTGCTTCTGCAAAGCTTGCAGATACAGTTAATGCAGATTTTCTTTTTATATTGACGGCTATTGATAGGGTGGCTATAAATTTTGGCACACCAGAAGAAAAAGAAATTGATAAAATGACCGTTGAAGAAGCTGAAAAATATTGTGATGAAGGACAATTTGCTCCTGGAAGTATGCTACCAAAAGTAAAAGCTGCTATTGAATTTGTAAAAGGAGGAGAAGGAAGAAGGGCAATAATTGCTTCTTTAGAAAAATCATCTCTTGCTATTAAAGGTGAAAGTGGTACTGTGATTTATAGATAATTAGAAAGGTTCTTCGTTAATATCCTGATAGTATTTATATATAATGAATGCTATATCCACTTCCTCACGTGAAGTGGTTTTTGGCATATCCAAGAACTTTTGCAGTTTCCTAGATTTCGCTATCTAGGGTAACTTATTTTTTCGACTTCAACAAAGCTATATATTTTTAATCTTATGCATTCATTTCTTATTTATAGAAAATAAGAGATGAATGCTATTTTTATGGTGTGTAAATTTAAGTAATTGTTGTAATTATATGTAAATTATGTGATATAATTTATATATAAGAATGAATTAATTATTGTCTTGAAATATAACAATATAAGTATAGTCTACATTTTATATAGATTATAGAAGAAATAAAAGGGGAGGTATTTAGGTGAAAAAGAGGTTTAAATTAAAAATTATTAGCTTGACAGTAACATTTATTTTTATTATTTCCATGATTAATGGAAATGTAAAAATGTTTAATGTTAAAGCTGAGAGTCAACAAAATTTGTTTTTTTCAGAATACATTGAAGGAAGTAGTAATAACAAGGCACTAGAAATTTATAATGGAACAGAGAAAGAAGTGGACTTAAGTGAATATAGTGTAGAAGTATATTCAAATGGAAACATAGAACCTGGGAATACTAAAGTTTTGTCAGGTACATTAGAAAATGAAGATGTTTTTGTCATTGCAAATGCAAGTGCTGTACAAGCTATTTTAGATGTTAAAGATATTACATCAACAGTAACTTATTTTAATGGTGATGACGCTGTAGTTTTAAAACATAATGATGTAGTAATCGATTGCATAGGACAAGTTGGATTAGATCCTGGAACTTCATGGGGTTCAGGTGATAATGTAACCAATGAGCACACATTAGTAAGAAAACCTGAAATAAGTTTTGGAGATTCAGATACTAGTGATGAATTTGATCCAGCCGAACAATGGATTTCATATCCACAAAATACTTTTGATTATTTGGGAACTCATGAAGCAAATAATGAAGAACAAACTCCAACAATTTCAGATGCTAGAGCACAACAAGTTGGAGATATAGTAACTGTTCGAGGTACTGTATCAACAGTGCTTGGAAGTAAAAAATATATTCAAGATGAAACAGGTGCTATTTGTATATATGATAGTTCAGTAACTGTTGTTGCAGGTGACATAGTAGAATTAACAGGAGAATTAACAGAATTTAATGGATTATTAGAAATTGTGAATGTAGCTGAATGGGAAAATATAGATACCTTGGAAGAAAGGGTATCAGCAAAAATAGTTACTATTCCAGAAATAAATGAAGATTTAGAATCAAGATTAATCAAATTAGAAAATTTAACAATAGAAACTTTAAATACTGGTAGTACCTCAACTCTCGTAGATGAAAATAAAAACTCCATAAACTCATACAAAATGGCAACTCCTACTGACCCTGAAATAGTAGAAGGAAGTAAAGTAACTGTTATTGCTAATGTATCAGAATATAACGGAACATATCAATTAGATATTCTAGATGGTGATAATGTTTTTATAGATCAGCCAACAATTGCAGATGCTAGAGCACAAAAAGTTGGAGATATAGTAACTGTACAAGGTACTGTATCAACAGTGATTGGAAGTAAAAAATATATTCAAGATGAAACAGGTGCTATTTGTATATATGATAGTTCAGTAACTGTTGTTGCAGGTGACATAGTAGAATTAACAGGAGAATTAACAGAATTCAATGGATTATTAGAAATTGTG
>DAOUPR010000085.1 GCA_030626065.1 Clostridium sp.
GAGGATTATGATAATGTAGGTTTGATGGTAGGAGATAATGAACAAAAAATAAGTAATATTCTTGTGGCTATGGATTGTACTATGAAAGTTATTGATGAAGCAGTGGCTAAAAATTGTAATACAATTCTTACTCATCACCCACTTCTATTTGTTAAACCTAAAAATATAACAATGAGTTCAGTAAAGGGAAGTAAAATAATTAAACTTATTAAAAATAATATTAGCTTATATTCTAGTCATACAAATCTTGATTCAACGCACAATGGGTTGAATGATCTGTTGATGACCATTTTAGGATTAGATAGTAATCAAATTATGGAGTACTCAAAAGTAAATTTGGCACACGAAAAAAAAGTAGGATTAGGAAGAGTGGCAGTATTGAGTGAACCTGTTACATTTGAAAAACTAATTTCGAAGGTTAAAGAGGGGTTAGGAATTTCTACATTGAGATATGCAGGAGATGAGAAGAAAGAAATAAAGAAAATTGCTGTTATAAATGGTAGTGGGCAAGATTATTTTCAGCTAGCAAAAGATATGGGAGCAGATTGTATAATTACTGGAGATACTACATATCATTTTGTTTCTGATTTTATGGAAGAAGGTATGTGTATTGTTGATGCAGGACATTTTAATACTGAATGGCCAGCTATGAAATTATTTGCAGGTAAACTTAAAAATAGAATAAATGAAAAAGGATTTAATAACAGTGTGTTGATTTCAGAAAACAGTGTAGATCCTTATAAATATAAATAGAAAGATATATATCTTTCTATTTTTTATTATATAAATTTAATTAAAACAAAAGCAAACGGAGGGGTTTTTATGAAAAAGGAGTTTAGAAGGTTAATAGAATTAGATGAGAATTATTTAATTATAAATACAAGTGAAAAAAACATGAAAAAACAAGGTGAAGAGCTTAGGAAGTTAAAAACTTTAAAGAAAAGTTATGATGATTTGTTACAGAAGTTATATGAGAAAAAAGTAACTGACAAAGAATATACTGATAAATATGAAGGTATTTCGAAAACAATTGAGGAATTAGAGGAAAATTTAAAAAAACAAGAATTTATTTTAATGAATGAGTGTGGAAGTGATCTTAAAAAAATAAATAATGTTCAATACAAAGTTAATAAATTGAAAGATGAAATTGAAGAGTATTTATCTTCAATGGATTATTATTTAGAAAAAGAGAAAGATGTAAGTATAGAAGTTAAATCGCTTAAAGATAATTTGATGAAACTTAAAACTGAGTTTTATGAATTAAAAAAAGCAGTTTTCTTGATTCAAAATCAATCAAAAGAGGAAATAAGTAAGGCTAATATTAAAATTGAAAAATTATTAAAGGAAATTCCAGAAGATATAATCAATAAATATAAAAAAGTTAAAAATTGGCATTCAAAACCTATTGCTTATGTAAAAAATGATATTTGTGGTGGATGTAAGGTTGAAGTAGCCTACATTACGAAGACTAGATTAAAAAAAGAAGAAGGTTTAGTGATTTGTGATAATTGTGGAAGGATAATATTCCCTGAAGAATAAAGTTGATTTTTTTATGTTAATGTGATAATATTAATCTTGCGAGTAAGCCAGATAGTCGCTGCTGCATTTTATGCAGGAGAGGAACGTCCGAGCTCCAAAGGGCAGGGTGCTGGGTAACTCCCAGTGGAGGCGACTCTAAGGAAAGTGCAACAGAGAGATACCGCCATCTTAGGATGGTAAGGGTGGAAAGGTGAGGTAAGAGCTCACCAGCGCATTGGCGACTTTGCGGCTATGTAAACCCCACTTGGAGCAAGATCAAATAGGAAGACGCATGGGGCTGCCCGTCCTGTCTTCGGGTAAGATCGCTTGAGTTTATTGGCAACAATAGACCTAGATAGATGGCTATTTAACACAGAACTCGGCGTATAGACTTACTCGTCTTAATTGAAAGTATTGAAAACACTAGGTTTAGTCCTGGTGTTTTTTTATTTGCCATACTCTTGCCATAATCTTTTTTAAAAATTTAAAAGTTTACTTGTTATTTTAATTCTTATTTCTTCAATTAAAACACGTTAATCAATATAGAAATCTATCCCAGCTACTCCAATTACATTCCCATCAACAACAACTGCTTTTGTTATGCTTTGCATCTGTTTATTTGCTTTAACATCTAAGTACGGTTCTGGTTTATATGTACCGCCTTCAGCTGCTATTTTATATGGTGGTCGTTCTACAAAGTTATAATCACTTGGTAATTCCATATCAGGAACCGCAATAAACTCGCCATCACTTGTCCCATAATACATATATACAATATCTCGCTCGCTTTCTTTAATATATTGGTCCATTAATGTGATTACCCCAAATGTATCATTTACTTCCTTCAAAGCCTCAATAAATACTTCTAAATCTTTTTCCATTACTTCTACTTCTGAATTTACTGCCACTTCTTCATTTTCATGTTTAACTATTCCTGCTCTAAACGATATTTCGCATCCACTAAATATCATTGATACAAGTAATACTGATAAAACTATTCTGTACTTTTTTTTCATAGTAAAAAAGCCCCTTTCGCTTTAATGGATATATATATTTATTTCTATAAATTTTTAATGTTACCTTTATTGTATAATTAATTTTATATTGATTTATTCATATGTATTGGTTGTTAGAAAGTTGGTCAGTTTTACTTCCTCACTAGGAGCACTGGTGCTTGTTAATTAGAATTAACAATATTTACAATTTGTTAATCAGCACCGGTGCTTTTTGTGAGGAAACGTAGTGGAGGAACTTGCTCTCTGTTGAGGAACTTAAGAAGTTGAGAGATGTGCTTAGTGGGAGGGAGTTGTAGCTTGTATTTTTAGGGGCAAACTATGAAGATAATTTCACTTTATATGAGGTAATAAGCATTGTTGAAGGAATAAAAAAGAGTGCGATTGAGGCTTAAGAATTTTGTAAGCTCAATCAGCACTGATTAGACTAATTATAATTGTTTACTCCAAACATTCATACTTTCTAAACTACCAGAAATATTAGTATTATTGATAAGTGTACCACAATAATCATAATCCAATTTAGAAAAGGTTATATTCATTCCATAGGATAGGGCTCTCGCTATTGTATATGTTATCTTAAAATTTTCTTTTCTCATAAACTCTTCCATCTTATTTAATAGGAATAAACTAAAGCCATTACCTCTAAAATTAGGATGGGTCGCAAAATCAGTCATTTCAACACTCTTTGTTGAATAATCCATTTCTGTTGAAGCTAAGGATACTATTTCTCCTTTATACTTTATTGCGAAGTAGTATAAATTTTCTTTCATAGTTTTCTTTATATATTCCTCGTTTTCAATAGGAAAAGGATATGTCTCAAATACTTCTTTATATAATTTACTCATTTGTTTTGAATCATCTTCCTCACAAAGGCTAAAGGTATATGATTTTTCAAGATCCATAGGTGGTATAATTGCCTCTTTAGAGGTAGCTACCTTAATGATTTCTTTCATTTTATCCTCATTATTAATATTTGTTCTATTTTCACTATAATATTTACTTATAAAAAGTGCAGCCTCATTAGCATAAAAATTTGGAATAGTGGCTTCTAGGACATACCCATTTTCAAGAAATTCTTTGTTAACACAATAGGGTATTTTGGCAAATATTTTAGTATATTTATTTTGCTTTGCTATATTATCCATTACACTTATTATATTTGGCATGTCTTCCTTAGCTAGCTTCATTAAATAAATCCTGTTGTTGTATTTACCATGATTAATAATTGAATTTCCTATTTGCTCTGTTTTATCGTAGTTTATTTTATTCATTGTTTTCTCTTCTTTGAAGTCTATTATTATTCTCAGGAATAAGCGAAATAGTGTCATTAGATTCTAATAAAAGTTTTTCTATTCCTACTGCATTATACTCATCAGCTTCATTAGTTTTTCTGATCAACTCACATTCCTCGCAACCCTTAGTACACTCATGAGATTTATAAGAGTCAGGTTCCTTATATGAAGTAATAATACCTTCATAATTCCTTAAAATTACTTTATTTGGTGCAGATGAAATGAGATAATTTGGCATAACTCTAATTTTACCTCCACCACCAGGTGCATCAATTACATAGGTGGGAACAGCAAAGCCACTTGTATGTCCAATCATACGCTCCATAATTTCGATACCTTTAGAAACTGGAGTTCTAAAATGAGCTAAACCCTCTGATAAATCGCATTGATATAAATAATAGGGTCTGACTCTGTTTTTCACTAGTTGGTGACAAAGTTTTTTTATTATTTCTGGGCAATCATTTATTCCAGCCAATAGAACGCTTTGATTTCCTAGAGGGATACCTGCATCGGCAAGTTTTCTAAGTGCCTCTTTTGAGGATTTCGTAAGCTCTCTTGGGTGATTAAAATGAGTATTTATCCATATTGGATGATGTTTCTTTAGCATATTAACTAGATTATCTGTGATTCTATAGGGAAGTACTACAGGTATTCTAGAACCAATCCTAATAACTTCTACATGAGGGATTTTCCTAAGTTCCGTTAGAAGCCAATCTAAATTTTCTGTGCTCAATAATAAGGCATCGCCACCTGATAACAAAACATCTCTTACTTTAGGAGTTCTCTTTATGTACTCTATTCCTTTTTTTAATTGATCTCTATTAGGAACTGAATCTATATCGCCAACTTTTCTTTTTCTTGTACAATGTCTACAATACATTGCACAAACATTACTTATATGAAATAGCACTCTATCTGGATAACGATGGGTTATACCAGGTACTGGACTATCCTTATCTTCATGCAAAGGGTCTGCCATGTCGTGATTTCCTACCAAGGATTCATTTATAGAAGGAAAAGCCTGTTTGAAAATAGGGTCGTTTTTATAATCATCTGTATCAATCAATGATAAATAATATGGAGTTATGGAAAGGGGAAAAGTTGAGGTGATTTTCTCTAATTCTTCTCTTTCTTCAGGGCTAAAATTAATATTCAAAAGTTTTTCAAAGGTATTAACCTTTGTTATTGAATTCTTTAATTGCCATCTCCAATCCTTCCAATAAGATAAATCCTTATTTTTATAGTTTTTTTCAAGTTCTTTTATATTATCCTCTACAACTTGCATATTATCACTCCTCTAATATAGAGTTTCCAATTTGACTATTTAATTATTCATACTTTATATTTTTCTTCTATCTAGTATAAATGTTACAATTTGTTAATCGGCGCCGGTGCTTTTTGTGAGGAAACGTAGTGGAGGAACTTGCTCAAATAATATGATTTATATTACATAAATGGATAAATTATAACAAATATACTTAAATTACTTAACAAATTACTAGAAATATATTAAAATATAGACAAGTTGTCGTTTTAGTAGTTTATATGTTTATACAAAAAATATTTTTTATTAATTCTTAAAATTTACTAAAGTAGAAGCGTAATATTTTAAAATAGGTAAAAAAGCATGGGAGATTTAAATGAAAAGAGGCCTTTGAAATGAATAAATATTTATATGTATCAATGATAGTAATACTAATAAGTGCAATATTAGATTTTTTAGTATCTTCAAAAAGATTGAGCAAAATTGTTTCAGGAATAATTAGGTTATGTTGTATAACAGTTATTTATTTTTATTTAAGAATATTTGATGATTGTGACCCTGAAATCTATGTTGATGTATTATTTGGCTTAATTGCTATTGGACTTATTATTGAAATAATATATCATGTGCGAAAAAAACGTAATTTTGATAGTAAAGATGTTTAAAACTAAATAGGCATATGGTTTTAATTTTAGTTTTTGTAGTACATAAGGTAGGATAAATTAATTTTAGAAAGTAAGGTGAAGTAATGATTATACGATTAGCAAGAATCGAAGATGAAGAAAAAATAGCAAGACTAATAGCAGAGTTTAGAGTAGAGTTAAAACAATTAAAAGGAATTAAATCCACACCTAAAATAGATCAAGCTAAGGAAGAATTTAGAGAATATATAGATGCTAAGTATCCTATTTTTGTTGCTGAAGATAATTGTAAAGAATTATTAGGTTATATAGTTTGTAAAATCGATGGTAATGTAGTTTGGGCAGAGTCTTTATTTGTTTCTAATAGTGCAAGGAGAAAGGGGATAGCCTCAAAACTATATAAAGAGGTAGAAAAAATAGCAAATCAATTGGGTGGTGATACCGTTTTTAATTGGGTACACCCAAATAATGATAAGATTATAGCATTTTTATCTAAAATGGGATACGATGTTTTAAATCTTATTGAAATAAGAAAGCCACGGGAAAATGAAGTATTAACTGAAAAAATAAGTGTAGGTAATCATGAGTTTGACTATTGATGGTTATGTAATGATTTTCTGTAATATGTACTGTAATAAGATGTGAAGAATTAATATAATATTTCATAATTAGAGGGGAGATTTAATATTATGTTGATATTTTCTTGAGTTGTTGAAGTTATGTTTATAATGGGAAGATATGATTTGGATTTTTTAGATAAGGAAAGTGCTAAGTTAAAGCCTGTCACAAATGTTATTTTAGTACATATTCATTCTGGAAAAGTTCTTTAGCCCTAGTGGATATTCTGATAATTGCATAGTTTGATATTATACCAACTTTTAATTTATCACATAATATGAGAAGTATCTGGTACCCTAGTTATGCAAACTTGTTTGGCACACTTACTTTGTATCTGACCATAAATTTGATTTAGACACGAATGGAACAAAGAAAGAAGGTGTATAGAAGAAAAATACAAATTATTTTGCAGTTTTACCAAACTAACAGTGGTGAAGGGGATAATTAAAATGACAATCAGTAAAAGAGCTATAAAAACAATAATATTTATACTAATATTTATTATACTTAGTATTGTAGCATTAAAACTTGTTTTAAAAGTAGATAATAATGAAATGAATGAAGAGAAAAAAATTGTTGAAGTCATTGAAGATACTCAAAAAAGTGAATTATATGTAATACGTAAATATGAGAATAATATATATGAGCCAAATAATGCGATTTATGGTTTTATGGATAAGGATGGACAAACAGTAATAGAACCTAAATATAAATTTGTTACTCCTTTTCATGAGGGAGTAGCTTGTGTTCATGATATAAAAGATAATCAATATTTGATTGATGTAAATGATAATAAAGTATGTGCTATTGAGGAATTCTATACTGGAACTTATGATGGATTATGGCATATACTGAAAGATGATAAATACGGATGTATAGATAAAAATGGAGATTTGGTTATTGAACCTAAATTTGACTATAAATTAGAATTTTCAGAAGAATTAGCAGTAACAAGAATTAATGATAAATGGGGATTTATAGATAGAAAAGGGGAATGGGTTATAGAACCCAAATTTGATGGTCTATATAAATTTTCAGAAGGATTAGCTGCAGCAAGGTTAAATGAAAAATGGGGGTATATAGATAAAAATGGAGATTGGGTTATTGAACCTAAATTTGATAGCGCATTTGGATTTAGTGAAGATTTATCTGATGTAGAATTTGATGGAAAATGTGGATACATAGATAAAAACGGGGATTGGACTATTGAACCTAAATTTGATAAAACATTTAGCTTTTTAGATGGAATAGCAGAGGTAGAAATAGATGGGAAAAGAGGGTATATAGATAGAAAAGGAGAATGGGTTATTAAACCTGAATTTGATCCTATGGTTAACCCTATGGCAGAATTCAAAAATGGATACGCTCAAATATATGAAAACAATAAGGCAGGAATTATTAATTCAAAAGGAGAAGTTATTGTCGCTCCAAAATATGATGATATATATATTCCTGCTGTAGATAATGGCTGGTTTCTTTTTAGGCAAAATAGTTTATATGGAGTTCTTAGTGTTACAGGAGAAGAGGCTTTAAAACCAATTTATGAGATGTGTTACAGGTTGGATAAAACTATAATACTAAGGGATGGAGGTACTATTTATTTTCTTGATGAAAATTTAAATATTAAAAATGAATACAGAATAGGGCTTGGTCTAATATTTGAATATAACCAAGATAAGGATATAACAAATTTAGTTACAGAAGATAAACAGTTTTATTTTAATAATGATGGTCAATTATTAAGAGAATGTTATTTAGATTATAGTGATTTCCTTGTAGAACAGAATTAGCATATTGTTTTTAGGAAAATACAGCACAGGGTTATAGTAGAGAAGCAATAGCAGTCTTTAAAAAAGCAAGTCTGCCTTCAGGCAGACTAAGACCCCTAGGGCATATAAATAAATATTTACAATTAATTCATAAATTGTATTTTACCCCTAGGGGTTTTAGTGGCTAAAAGAATGAAGTACCAAAATATAAGGGTACTTCATTCTTTATTATTTCGAGTATTATTATCCATTCTTGTTATCCAGTATCAACCTTTCAAATTCTTGTTATCTATAATAAAACTACGAGACGTAGTCGACGAACTTGTTTATAATCTAAACAAAAATTAGTATTATAGGAATTAATATAACTGTCACTATCCCAGCCAATCCTATTGCTACACCGCTCATCGCACCTTCTGTTTCGCCCATTTCAATAGCTTTTGTTGTTCCAAGTGCATGAGAAGCCGTTCCTATAGCAATTCCTTTTGCTACTTTATCCTCGATTTTAAAGACCTTACAAACCAACGGACTTACAATAGCACCCAAAATACCTGTAATGGAAATTCCTGTAGCTGTAAGGGAAGGCATACCACCTATTTGAGTTGAAAGTTCTATACCTATAGGAGTTGTGATTGACTTCGGCATTAATGATAGTAGTATATCCGATGACACTCCAAATAATCTGGATAAAATAATAACACTTATTATTGCTGTAAATGAACCTACAAATATACCGACTACAATTGGTAATGCATTTGATTTGAATATATCGAATTTTTTATATAATGGTACTGCCAATATAACAGTAGCTGGAGTTAGAAAAAATGATATAAAGCTCCCTCCTATATTAAATACTTCAAATGGTATATTAAACTTTAAAAGAAAGGAAATTGATAAAATCATACTAATTAAAAGAGGGTTAAATATTTGATTTTTCATTTTCTTATTAATAAATAAACCTATCTCAAAAGTTACTATAGATAAAATGATCCCGAATAAAGGAGTGTTTATGATTTCCATTATAATTTCAACCTCCTTTTAATAAATTGAATAGTCCATCCTGTTACAACCATTGTTATTATAGTAGATAATGCACAGATTAGAAATATTGATAACCAGTTAGCTTTTAATAAATCTAAATTGTTAATTAAACCTACTCCTGCTGGTATAAAGAAAAAAGCTAAATAACTTAGTAAAAAATTACTTAAATCTTCAATCATTTCTAATTTTACAATACCGGTAGATAATAAAATCAATAATATAACCATACCAAGAACGTTTCCTGGTATAGGAAGGTTTAAAAACTTGGAAATTAGTTCACCCAAAAATGATATAATTAATACTATTCCCATTTGTCTTAAGTATTTCATGATTCCTCCTAGTATTTATTTTATTTAAAACAACTAATCTTAATTATACTAATTACTACTAGTTAGGACAAGTACCTATATTTTCACACTAGGAGCCTTAGCTGAATATAATACGTTGGATTTGGTTACATTTATTTTGCATATACCTATCATGTTTAAGCTTGTAAGAGATAATAGAAGGAAGGATGAACCGAATGTTAAATAGGTGCGGTAAGCAAGTCTGCCTTAAGGCAGACTAAGACCCCTAGGGCATACAAATAAATATTTACAATTAATTCATAAATTGTATTTTACCCCTAGTGATTTTAGTGAGGAAGCAAAGCTGACGAACTTGATTCCACATTTTAAAAGATATGATAGAAAATTGGTTGCTTATTATGAAAAACAACTTCAATTATTAGGAGTTGATGTTAGATTTAATACTACTGTAAGTAAAGACGATATTGATAACTACAAAGCTGATGTTGTTGTTACAGCTACTGGTTCAACACCTAAAAAAATTAGCATAAACGGAACACAAGAGACAGTAACTGCGGATCAAGTATTATTAGGCAAAGTTGCAGTTGAAGATAATGTTGTTATTATTGGTGGCGGATTAGTTGGATGCGAAACTGGATTATGGCTAGCTCAGAAAGGTAAAAAAGTTTCAATAGTAAAAATACTTCCTGAAATATTAGGTGGACATGATGCTTTACCACATATGAATTATGATATGCTAGTTGATTTATTAAAATTTAATAATATAGATGTTTATAAAAATGCATCTGTATTTAATACAAAAGAAGGCCAAGTTGAAGTTAATCAAAATGGTGAAAGTTTCAATATAGCAGCTGATACAATTATTGCTTCAGTTGGTTATAAAGAAAATAATTCATTATATAATGAATTAAAGGATTTAAATATTCCTGTCTACAACATAGGAGATTCAAGCAAAGTTCATAATATTATGTATTCAATTTGGAATGCTTATGAATTAGGACGTAATCTTTAGGATTAGCAGGTTTAACTCAAGGATTTGAAAAAACACTTGATGGTATAGTTTAATATGAATTTTAATAGAAAAGTCATTGGAATAGCTCTTAGAGCTATTCCAATGGCTTTTTATTAGTGAGTGCAACCATAGGGTCTCACTAAAACCTCAATAGTTCAAATATTACTAGTTACAAACCGGTTAAAGTAGCTTTGGAAACAAGTCTGCCTACCGGCAGACTGAGACCCTTAGGGAAGATGAATAAATATTTACAATTAATTCATAAATTGTTTTTTACCCCTAGGGGTTTTAGTGAGGAAGCAA
>DAOUPR010000006.1 GCA_030626065.1 Clostridium sp.
ATGACTTGGGTCTATGATAATAGGTAGGTGACTTAATTTTTTTATTGCTGGAACAGCACTTAAATCCAAAGTATTTCTTGTATAATTCTCAAATGTCCTTATTCCTCTTTCACATAAAATTACATTTTCATTTCCTCTTGACATAATATACTCAGCAGACATTAAAAATTCTTCTATTGTTGCTGATAATCCTCTTTTTAATAGTATTGGCTTGTTCGTGCTACCTAATTCTTTTAAAAGAGCAAAGTTTTGCATATTTCTAGCTCCAACTTGAATTACATCTACATCTTCTACAAATTTGCCCACCATATCAGCTGACATTATTTCAGTAACTATAGGTAGTCCTGTTTCTTCTCTTGCAATCTTTAATAGTTCAAGTCCTTCAAGTCCTAGACCTTGAAAACTGTAAGGTGATGTTCTTGGTTTAAATGCTCCACCTCTTAAGAATGTAGCCCCTGATTCTTTTACTTTCTTTGCAATTCCTAAAATCTGTTCTTCATTCTCTACTGAACAAGGACCTGCCATAACTGTAAGATTATTACCACCAATTTGTGTATCTCTTACTTTAACTATTGTATCCTCTGGATGAAAAATTCTATTTGCTTTTTTATAAGGTTCTTGTACATGAATAACTTTCTCAACAAATTCATTCGCCGCCAATTGTTTATCATTAATTCTTGAAGTATCTCCTACTAATCCCATAATAAAATATTCTTCTCCTTGAGACTCATGAATTTGAAGTCCTTTTTCTCTAATTATTTTTGTAAAATTCTCTATCTTTTCTTTAGATGTACCTGGTTTAATAACAACAATCATATCTAATTACCTCCATAAAAATAGTTTTTTGAGTAAGTAAAAAAGAGCACTCATCTAATGAGTGCTCTTATAATTATACAATGTAATAATTATAAAAATATCAGGAAATTTATATCTCATTAGGTAAAAGTTCATTATTTTTTTTGCAACAGAAATAACCAGCGCTAAAATAAAAGCTCCAGTTGCTAAAATAAAAATAATATTCAGTTGCAAATACTTTTCCTAATTTATTAATCATATCAATTTCCTCCAAAATATTACGAAATAATATTGTTTATATTCTATCTATATTAGTTTGTAATGTCAAGCGTTTTTATGTTAATACTTCATTAATCGGTTTTATTTGTAAAAATACTTAGTATACTATCTATTTTGTATAATTATTATTTAAATCTAATGCACATTTAAGATCTAATTCACAATGCACAATGCACAATTAAAGATGATTTTCTTCCCTTTGGTCACAAAATCTTTAATTGTACTTACTAAATGCCTTAAGACGTTTAGTATCTTTTACAAAATAAAAAGAAATATTTTAGCTCCGCTAAAATATTTCCTCCTTAATTACTAATTGCTAATTGCTAATTTATCTTTACTCAATAAACCCTTTTTCTCTAAGGAAATCCTGCGCAACTACTTTAGGATCTTCTCCCTCGTCAGCTCTATAGTTTAATTCAATCATTTCTTCTTGAGTTATTTCATTTCCTAATATATTTAATACTTCTTCTAATTCAGGATGTTCTTCAAGCACATCTTCTCTAATAATAGGAGCAGGATAATATCCTGGGAAGAAATTTTTATCATCCTCTAAGGGTTTTAAGTTGAATTTCTTTAATAACCCATCAGTACCAAATGCATCTACTGCATCTGTTTCATTTTCATTTATTGCTGTATATCTAAGTCCACCATCAATTGCCTTAACATCTTTAAATTTAAAGTCATAAGCTTTTGCTAAACCTACATAACCATCTTCTCTATCTGAAAATTCCATGGTACAACCAAGCGTTAGCTCATCACCAATCTTAGCTATATCTGATATAGTTTCAAGACCATATTTTTCAGCAGTATCTTGTCTTACAGCAACAACATAAGTATTATTAAATCCTAATGGTTTTAGCCATTTAACTCCGTACTCTTCATGAAAATAATCAGAAATTATTTTATATACTTCTTCTTTATCATCAATAGGTTCTCTTTGCATAATATTTACTAGAGCTGTTCCACTATATTCTGCATAAATATCAACATCTCCTGATTTTATTGCTTGAAATACAACTTGTGAACCTCCAAGATTCATCTTTCTCTCAACGTTTAAATCAGTCTTTTCTTCAATAAGCGTTGCCATCATATTTCCTAAAATTAATTGTTCATTATAGTTTTTTGAAGCAACAACAATAGTATCCCCTTCATTTCCCTTATTAGTGAAAACTCCATTAACAAATAACATTATTATTACTAAAGCAGAAACAGTAATACCTACTATTACAGCTTGCTTTTTAGGTGTCACTTTCCTTTTATCTTTTCTTCCATTTGAAAATACTTGTATTCCCTCAGGTACCACTGCATTTTCTATTTTTCCTATAGCAAAATCCATTAGAAGTGCTAATATACATGCTGGAATTGCTCCAGATAAAATCATATAATTATTAACAGTTTGAACTCCCGTATATACCATATATCCTAGTCCACCAGCACCTACAAAAGCAGCTATTGTCATAAGTCCAACTGCAGTAACAGATGCTATTCTTATACCTGCCATAATAATTGGAAGCGCTAATGGTAGTTGTACTTTTCTTAGTAATTGTGTTTCTGTCATACCCATCCCTTTACCTGCTTCAATCATATCAGGGTTAATATTTATTAATCCTGTATATGTATTTTTTACAATAGGTAATAGTGAATATAAAAACACCATTACAACTGCAGGTTTACTACCTATTCCTACAAATGGAATTAAAAATCCTAATAATGCAAGACTTGGTATAGCTTGTATAACATTAGTAATACCTATTATTGGGGTTGCTAATCTTTTATTTTTTGTAATTATTATCCCTAGAGGTACACCTATACAAATAGCAATTACTACTGCTACTATCGTTAAATTTATATGTTGAACAAGCAAATTAACTACTTCATCGAATCTTCCAAAGAAATATTTTAGAAATTCCATAAATCATCCTCCTCCATATCTAAAAATTGTGTGCTTAATATCGATATAAGACTTCCTCGAGTTATCAATCCTACAAGTTTATTCTTATTATTTACAACAGGTACATACCCTATTTTCTTCTCATTCATTAAAGCTAACACTTCAATAATAGATGCATCTTTATTTATGGCTGAAACATCTTTTCTCATAATTTCTTGAAGCGTAACTTTTTTGGTATAATTTATCCTCAAATCTCTAGCAGTAACTATTCCTTTAAGAACATTTTGTTCATCTGTGATTAATAAACTATCAACATGTTTTTTTGACATTATCTCAATAGCTTGTACAATATTTCTATTACCTGCCGCTTTTACTGGTTCAGTTATCATAATATCTAAAGCTTTAATATATTCTGGCTTATTCCAAATTCTATTTTTACCAATAAACTCCTCTACAAAATCATGTTCTGGACTTTTAAGTATTTCTTCTGGTGAGTCAAACTGAACAACTTTACCATCTTTCATAATACAAATTCTATCTGCAAGTTTTAAAGCTTCATCCATATCATGAGTAACAAAAACTATTGTTTTCTTTAACTTTTGCTGCAGATTAAAAAGTTCATCTTGTAATTGTTCTCTAGTAATTGGGTCAAGTGCTGAGAAAGGCTCGTCCATCAAAATTATTTCCGGATCAGTTGCAAATGCTCTTGCAACACCTATTCTTTGTTGTTGTCCACCACTTAATTCACTTGGATATCTGTCTCTATATTCCTCTGGGTCTAACCCAACTAAATTCATCATTTCATCAACTTTCACTTTTACATCTTCTTCGTTCCATTTTTTAAGATTAGGAACTAAAGCTATATTTTCTCCAACAGTCATGTGAGGGAAAAGACCTGTTTGTTGAATTACATATCCAATATTTCTTCTTAAATCTATTACATCTTTTTCCTTAATATCTTCTCCATTTATTAAAATCTGACCTGATGTATAATCTATTAATCTATTTAGCATCTTAAGTGTAGTTGTTTTTCCACATCCGCTAGGACCTATAAATACTACAAGTTCACCTTTATTTATAGTAAGATTTATACTTTTTAGAACTTTTGTATTTCCAAAAGATTTAGTTATATTCTTTAACTCTATCATATAAACACCCCTTTTTTTGCTTTTTCTTACAAGTTACAATCTTCGAAATAGTATAGGTTGTTTCTAACCTACAAGTTATTATAACTCTAAGATTGTCACTTTGTCAAACCACACCTTTTAATTAACTAATAATATTCAAAAAAAATAACATCTTTTGGGATGTTATTTATCAACATATTCTTTTGCTTTTTGTTCTACTCCAATATTCCCCACTATCAATAATTTATCATTTGCATAAAAAATAAAGTTAGGTCCTGGAGAAATCATTACCTCATCTTTTCTTATAATCCCAACTATAGTACCCCCAGTATTTTGCCAAAACCCACACTGAGATACTGTTTTACCTATTACACTACTTTTTTCAGGAATTATTACTTCAACAGGGTCTAATTTACTTACAGCATGAAACCTGTAAGAATAATCAATAATTTTTTCATTTAGCCCCATTAAATCTTTTTCTATTTCTCTTCTATTGTCAAGTAACTGTTTTATTTGTTTTCTTATACTACTAATATTCTCTTTTTCTTGAAAACTTTCAATAAATTCATATGCATTTTCAGAGGATTTAATTATTATTCCACTGCCTTGATTGACAAGTACTACATCTTTTTCTTCTAATAATTTCATAGCTTTTCTAATTGTTTCTGGGGAAACATTATATTCGCTCGACAATATTGAACGTCCTTTTAATTTATCGCCTATCTTTAATTGTCCTTTAAATATCTTCGTAGCTATGTCATTAGCGATTTTTATATACGTTGGCATATTGGTTCTACCCATTTAAAAATACCCCCAAAATACTTGAATTTGATTTTTTGATTATAACATAAATAATTACTTTTGTGAACTCTACTTGTACATGGTTTCCTACTAACCTATGTGAAAATTTCACAGACATTTTTGTTTCAACAGATGTTTATTTGTGTTAATAAAAATTTCTTCATAATTAATTTCTTTTTTATTTTTTGATTTTTTTTTATATTTTATTTTATACTGATTTATTAATAAATCTTCAATATGTTTTTGAGACATAACTAATTGTTTATCCAATATATGTCTTACAGTAACACCTCTAGTCTTCAAATAATGTCCTATTATTATACCTCTGTTACAATCAAGTGGATTATATTCATTACCCAGCAAAGCTATTCTATGCCCTCTATTTATACCTTCTTCCAATTTATTTATCCCATCTATAAATTCATAATTTAGAAAAGTATCTTGCAAATCATCAGATTTTATATCAAAATTCTTCTCCATATCAATCCAATTTATTCCTTCAGTATTCAATTTTTCTTTCAAATTATGTTTTAAATAAAAACTACTTCTTGGATCAAGTATTAATTCATTACTTCTTATATCCATAATACAATCAATTTTATATTTCTTTATAATATCAATGAAATCGTATAAACACCTGTCTGAATGTCCAATCGTATAACAAATCATAACATGCCTCCGTAGTTTTTCATGCAATTCCTTTTGCATATTCTTTAATATTATTTTGTGCTAATAAAGCTTTTTCTTTATTATTAAGGGACCCAAGAATAATTACTTTTTTTGTCTTCATTAATGAAATATTCAAAGATGTTTCTACATCATCACTTTTTTCAAATATTACAACATCAAAATTATCATTTCTGTATTTTATATACTCATTTACTTCATCTGTACCCATTATCCAAATTGGAACAATCTTTTGCAATTTTTCATAATTATCCTTAATAAATATTTTATATTCTTCATCAGAAATAGCGTTCTCAAAATGTGAATTTTGACAATTATTAAATATCTCCTTTAAATCATTCAATTTATCATCTTCTAAATTATATAAATATTTTTCCCAAATAGACAAAACAGATATATTTTTTAATATCTCTTTCTCTTTATCTTTTTCTTGATGTAACCTTTTAGTTAGATTATTTAAATCATAATTATCTAATTTATCTAATAAAGTTTTAAACTTTACCCATACCCATGCATTATTAAAACTTCTGTATTTAACCAGCATATCAATCCTATTATCCTCATCATCTAACTTTTTAATTAGTAATGGACATATACTTTGTACTTGTTTTGCTATTTCATCTATTTTTTTTATCCATTCAATTTCTCTTTTTAACTCTATAACTACATTTAATTCATTAATCAACTTGTTTATAAAATCGTCATTAACACTACTATTATCTATATTAAATTCAGAATTAATATCAAATTCTTTTAAGAACTGTTCTATCTTTTCTTGTATTAATCTATACTTTCTTAATTTCTGTAATCCATTTATCCCATTAATTAAATTTATATATGTGTTTTTTTTATACCAATCAATGTCATGTTCCGTATTTATCTCTTCATAATATTTTTCAAGTGACTCAATGTTATTTTGGATACTTATTACTTTCTCCGCTTTACTTATTACGCTTTGAATATCTTTAGAAACCTTAAAGCCTTTAGATTTAACCTCAATAACTCCACATACTTCTTCCCAAATATCATTAAATTCTTTTTCGCAAATAGTTTTATCAATATACTTACATAACAATTGAATTTGACCTCTATTTTGAATTTTTTCTCCATCTACATATGCAGTTTCAAATAAATATCTTGTCTTATTATGAAAAAGTTTATATTTAATTGTTAAATTATTATTACTCTTAATATTTCTATAAATAGTTAATGCATCTTGCTGCAATTTATCTATTTCTACATCCTTTGGGATGTCAAATGTATGATTATTCAATGTACAATTTATTCTTTTTATTCTTTTATAATAATAATTAATTTTAAGTATCTTTTGATTTAATTCTTCCTTATCAATAATCCCTCTTTGAAATTTGGATAGACATTTTTTAATTATTTTATAATCATCGTCATCAAAATATCTTAAATTTTTATATAATAAATTAGATACTTCCTTATTATTTATAATATAATTCGCATTTTCTTTGTACTCTTTCCCCATTGAAATATACGCATTTATATTAGCTTTAATATTTTTATATTCATTTAATAAACACATCATATCTTCTAAATTTATTTGCGAATTTATTATATCTTTATATTTCAAATAATTTGTATAATCCCTTTTTTTTATATTGCTAAATAAATATATCATTTTTGAAAATTTAGCATCACTAATGGGAACAAGTTGTCCAATTGGAATCATATCGTCTATCCAACCAAAATCTTTTCCATTGTATTTTACCCAATTTCTAATATCTTCGATCTTATATTTTTTACCTTTAAATTTAAAATTTGTATTACCCATTTTTTTCATTTCATTAATATCCTCTTTTATCTTGTTTTGCTCTTGCCTGCAGCTATCAAGTTCATTCCACTTTGTTTGAATTGAGTAATCTATTGTACTTAAATCATATTCTTTATTATGTTGTACTGTATTTAAAGTATTTACTATCTTTCTAATAAAATCATCTTTTTTATTAAAATTAGTTAAATAAAAATTTTGCAATGCTTCAGGAATTTTTTGGGTGATTTTATCAATCATATTACTTTCAGTACTCACGAATAAAACATTCTTTTGTTTTTCCAAAAAATAATAAAGAAAATTAGTAATTGCATTAACTTTAGAAATGTCTGAACCAAAATCCATTGACACTATATACTCACTTTTTATATTTTTAATAACATTTTTCTGTTTTTCATCAAAAGGCTCTGGTAAATATATATCATTTAGAACATTATTTTCCCATTCATGATATAAAAATACTTCTGCATGCTTATATGACATAAAACTCCCCCTTCAATTATGGAAAATTATAGCATTTATTAATTATTATACCATAAATTACCATTCACAGGTACAAAATTACAAAAAAAAAAGAACTACCTAAAAACTGTAGTTCTTTTTTTCATATAAATATTCTATTTTTTAACTGAATCTCTTTCAATAATTCTATAGTTCAATACATAATTATCATCTTCCAGCTCTTCTTTATTTATAATTTTTATTAACATTCTTGTTCCAACAGACCCCATATCATATAATGGTTGTGCAACAGTAGTTAATTTAGGATAGAATATAGAAGCTGCATAAGTATTATCAAATCCCATTACATCAATATCTTCTGGTACTGATATCTCTCTATCTCTTAAAGCATTTATTGCATTCATAGCAAAATCGTCAACTGCACAGAATACAGCATCAAATTCTACTCCTTTTTCTAAAATAATCTCCATAGCTTTATAACCATTACCTTTTTTATTATCTGTTTTACAAATATGAACCAATTCTTCATTAACCTCAATATTATTCTCTTCTAATGCCATCTTATATCCATCAAATCTATATGATCTAGCATTTAACTTTTCACTAGAAGTTCCGATAAATGCAATCTTTTTATTTCCCTTTTTGATTAAATATTCAACTGCTTTTTTAGCTGCTTCTTTGTTATCTATTGTAACACTTGGAAACGTTTTATTTTCATCAACAGTTTCTATTAGAACTGTTGGCAATTGAAGATCATGAATAGTATCTATTAATTCTTTTTCTAAAGAATTACTTATATACACTACTCCATCAACCATTTTTTCTTTTAAAACCTTAAGATACTCTTTTTCTTTGTCAAGGTTCAAATCTGCATTACAAAGCATTATATTGTAATCATAGATATTAGCAATATCTTCTACTCCTCTAACTATTTCAGGATAGATTTGACTCGAAATATCTGGAATTATTATTCCTAAAGTTTTAGTTCTTTGTGTTTTCAAACTCCTTGCAACTATATTAGGTCTATATTTCAACTTTTTGATAGCATCCTCTACTTTTTTCTTTGTATCTTCATTTACTACATCTATATTATTTAAAACTCTCGAAACTGTAGCTATTGATACTCCTGCTTCTTTAGCTACATCCTTTATTGACGCTGCCATCTCACTCACTCCCATCTTTTATATTCTCTCTTGTAAACATTATAAAACAAATTTACTTTTATTAGTAGTATATAATCCATAATTATAGTATTATCCAATTTTATCTATTATATATTATATCATTTAATAAAAACTCTGCCAATATAGAGTTTCCACTGTAAAACTTTATTTATATGCATCCCAAAACTCGATGAACTTGCGAGTTTTGGACACTTATAAATAAATAATTGAACTGGAAACTCTCTAAGCAGAGTTTTTATTTCACATTATCTTAACACTTCTACAGCAATATTCAATTTTTCATCATTAATTTTACTTACAGTATATTCCCTTTCATCGTTATACACTACTTCTTCTGTCAATGTTTCTTTCATTATATGATTTTGATATTTTTTAATTATATTTTCAAGTTTTTCATTGTTATCTATAAATAATCTAATCTTATCAGCAACTTCAAATCCACTTTCTTTTCTTAAGTTTTGAATTTTGCTTAATATTTCTCTAACGTAGCCTTCTTCTTTTAATTCTTCAGTTATGTTAGTGTTAAGAACAACTCCAACTTCACCTTCTCCTGCAAAAGCTAAACCTTCTAGTCCTTGCATAGTTATTAAAAGATTATCTCTATTTAACTCAATCTCAGTATCTTGAGCTTTAATTACAACAGTCTCTCCCTCATTTACCTTTTGAGCTAAAGTCATTTGATTCATTTCCCCAATAGCTTTTCTTATTTGCGGAATTAATTTACCGTACTTTCTTCCAAGAATAGGTAAGTTAGGTTTTATCTCAAAGTTAACATATTTTGATAAATCAGCACCAAATTCTACTGCTTTAATATTAAGCTCATCCTTAATAATATCACCATAGTAATCTGGAAGTGAAGTAGTACTAATAAGCATTTCAGAAAGTGGCTGTCTATTCTTAATATTAGCTCCATTTCTTGCACTTCTACCTAATTTAACTATTTTATAAGCTAAGTCCATATCTTTTTCTAACTCTTTTGTAACTAAAGCTTCATCATATTCTGGCCAGCTACATAAGTGAACACTTTCTATTGCATTTGAATCTAAACCTACAACTAAGTTTTGATAAATTTCTTCTGTCATAAATGGTATAAATGGAGCTGCAACCTTAACTAAAGTAGTTAATACTGTATATAAAGTTGTATACGCACCAATTTTATCATCTGTTAATTCTGTAGTCCAAAATCTTGCTCTATTTCTTCTAACATACCAATTTGATAACTCATCAACAAAATCTTGAAGCGCTAGAGCTGATTGAGTAATTCTATAATTATCTATATGGTCTTCAACTGTTTTTATTAATGTATTAAGCTTTGACATAATCCATTTATCCATAACATTTTCTGATTTAAAATCAGCATATTCAGTTGGATTAAACCCATCAATTTCAGCGTATAAAACATAGAATGAATAAACATTCCATAAAGTACTTAAGAACTTTCTTTGAGTTTCTTTAACATCATTTTCTGAAAATCTAGTAGGAAGCCAAGGAGCACTTGCAGTATAGAAATGCCATCTTGTTGCATCAGCACCTTCATTTTCTAGTACCTCAAATGGGTCTACAACATTTCCTTTATGCTTAGACATTTTTAAGCCTTTACCATCTAATACGTGACCTAAAACTACACAATTCTCATAAGAACTTTCTCCCCAAATTGCAGTGGATATAGCAAGTAATGAATAAAACCATCCTCTTGTTTGATCTACAGCTTCAGAAATAAATTGTGCTGGGAATGTCTTATCAAAAACTTCTTTATTTTCAAATGGATAGTGGTGTTGTGCAAATGGCATTGAACCTGAATCAAACAAACAATCTATAACTTCACTTGTTCTTGTCATTTCTCCTGAACACTTAGGGCATGTTAACTTAACTCCATCAATATATGGTTTGTGTAGTTCAATCTCCTCTGGAACATTAATTCCCTTTTCTTTTAATTCTTCTATACTTCCTATACATTCTCTATGTCCACACTCACATTCCCAAATTGGAAGTGGTGTACCCCAATATCTCTCTCTACTTATTCCCCAATCTATAACATTCTCAAGGAATTTTCCAAATCTTCCGGTTCTAATATTATCAGGATACCAATTAACTTTATTATTATTTTCTAAAAGTTTATCTCTCAATTCTGTCATTGCTACAAACCAACTATCTCTTGGATAGTAAAGAAGTGGTGTATGACATCTCCAACAATGTGGATATGAGTGAGTAAACTTCTCAGATTTGAATAACATATTGTTTTCGTCCATATATTTCAAAATCTTCTGATCTGCTTTTTTAACAAATAATCCAGCCCAAGGTTCAACGCAATCTACAAATTTACCTTCTAAATCAACTAAATTAATTAAAGGAAGTTTATTCTTTTTACCAAGTAGATTATCATCTTCACCATAAGCAGGTGCTATATGAACTATTCCTGTACCATCTGATAAAGTTACAAAATCACCATGTACAATATAAAAAGCTTTCTCTTTCGGAGTATAGAATTTAAATAATTGCTCGTATTCCAATCCTAATAAATCTTCTCCTTTAAATTCTTTTACTACTTCATATTCTGTTTCTATTATATTTAATAGTTCTTTTGCAAGAATTAAATTTTCACCTTCTGTAGTAATTTCAACATAATCATATGTTTTATTTACTGCAAGAGCTACATTTGATGGAAGTGTCCATGGTGTTGTTGTCCAAGCAAGTATAAATCTATTTTCTTCACCTTTAACTTTAAATTTAGTAAAAGCTGTAGCTTCTTTAACATCTTCATATCCTTGTGCTACTTCATGAGAAGAAAGAGCTGTTCCACATCTAGGACAGTATGGAATTACTTTATGTCCTTTGTATAAAAGGTCTTTATCCCACATTTGTTTCAAAGCCCACCAAACTGATTCAATATAATTATTTTCATAAGTAACATACGGGTTTTCCATATCTACCCAGAACCCTAATTGTTCAGACATATCTTTCCACATTTTAGAATATTTAAAGACACTATCTTTACATTCTTTTATAAATGCTTCAACACCATATTCTTCAATTTGTGGTTTTCCTGATATACCAAGTTTTTTCTCAACCTCTAATTCTACAGGAAGTCCATGAGTATCCCATCCTGCTTTTCTAAGAACTTTATACCCTTTCATAACTTTATATCTAGGGATAAAATCTTTCATAACTCTTGTTAAAACGTGACCTACATGAGGCTTACCGTTTGCTGTTGGTGGTCCATCATAGAATGTAAAATATTCTCCATCCTCATTACTATTGAAGCTTTTCTCAACTACATCTTTTTCATTCCAAAGATTCAGAATATCTTTTTCCATATTTACAAAACTTCTTGCTGGATCAATTTTCTTATACATTTTATTAACTCCTTCCTCATTCTGTTTATAACTTTAAATACTTATTTGATTAAATTTTATCTTAATTATTGCCAAAACAAAGAATAATTAAAAGTATCATTGCTTCGTCAAAAATATATTTTTATAAATAAAAAAAGCTGTACCCTAATAGGACACAGCAGTATCAACCACCCAATAGATTTTTCAAGTACTAACATACTCTATTCCTTAACGCGGAATAACGAAATAACTTACTATAGTTCAGTCATTAGCTCCCTGGTGATTTTCATTTATACTAAGCTATGGGTTCCCACCTTATCCCACTCTCTTTAAACCTCTATATAAACTACTCTCCATTTCTTAGCTTTTATATAATTACATCTAATCATAAATCATTATATAGTATGAAAATTCAGTTGTCAAATTTTAATATTTTTATCCATATATCTGAACCAAATCTCTTATTATAGAAAATAAAAATATTATAATACAACCAATAAAAGGCCAATTTAAAACTTTAATCTTCTCTTGCTCTTCTTTCTTTTCTTTGCTTTCTATAAACACATTACTATTATTAATTTCAGCTAATTTTCTTATAAGAAGGAAAATAACTCCACCGCAAATTAATGAAAGAATAAAGAAAAATATTATTACTATTATTTGTGCTCCAATAGGCTGGGCAGCAATAGATGACTGATTAGCCATTTGTTGCTCAATGCCTCCAAATAAGTCTAAAAACTTCATCACATAATGAGCTATTATAGTATTTGATCCATTAACAATAAAATGTATAATCATCGAAGAGAATATGGACCCTGTTACTCTTACTAAATAGGCAAAGATTACTCCAAGAATAAAAGCATATAAAAACTGTTGTCCATTCATATGCATCATTCCAAAAAATAGCCCTGTTATTATAGCTCCTTTATGAATGTTTACATTATCATATCCTTTAAGTACTATACCTCTCATAGATAATTCTTCAAAAAGTGCCGGCGTTACTGCAATAACTAGTATCTTTATATACAATGGTATATCCGTCATAGCTGCCATTATTTGCGACACATCATTTGGAAATATATATTGTGATATTATAGAAAAAAATGATGCAATAGGTTGAATTAAAAATCCTATACCAATTACTATAAGTAATGATGAAAAATTTAGTTTCTTCAATCTTAAGGTTTCTATTACAGGTTCCTTAGTTATAATAAAATATAAAACAATAGGAATAAAAATAAATAAAAATTCTGGCAAAAATAAATATAAATAAAGTGGCATATTCATATTTTCCCAAATAGATGGTAATATATATCCCCCTACTAAATACAAAGTCATAATAACTAATACAAATAAATTAGCCCTAAAAACTCTCCTATTTTCCATAATATAAATTCCTTTCATAGCTTAATATTGATAATTTCATTAATTGAACTAGTTTATTTTAACATAAAAAAGAAAGATATGTAAAACTATTTAAGCTCTACATATCTTATAATATTAATTTATTGTTTTTAATATTCCTGATGCTATTGCATCTGCACATTTTTGTTGGAATGCATCAGTTTTAAGCAATTGTTCTTTAGAAGTATTACTTAAAAACTCTAATTCTGTAAGTATAGATGGAGCATCTACATAATGATTAACATAAAATCCTCTCTCTTTAACCCCTCTATTAACTGACCCTATTGCTGTATACAGTTCATTATTTACATTATTTGCAAACTGCGTTGAATCTGTTCTTCCATAATAATAAAATGTTTCAACACCACTTATTGAACTAGTTGAACCCATACTATTAGCATGTATAGAAATAAAATAATCTGCATTTGCATTATTTGAAATACTGCATCTCATTGCAAGCTCTGTAGATTTATTACTTGGCCAAGGCACATTGTCACTAATTCTAGTAAATACTACTTCTACTCCATTTTTTATTAGTGTATTAGCGACTTTCAAACCTACTGGCAATACTACATCCTTTTCTTTTACACCACTTGGTCCAGTTGCACCTGGGTCATAGCCTCCATGACCGGGATCTACTGTTACTTTTATATTCTTTTTACTAGCGGGCAATACTTGTACCGCCATCACTACTGTCTTTGCATTTTTTTTAGTTGTACCAGTTATTATTTGCAAACCAGTATTGCTTGTACTAACGCTTCCTGCATTCCAATTGACACTAGATCTTACCTTTTGTCCTTTTGAATTTGTTACTACTACATATTTCGGAAGTGAAAAAGCCTTTCCTTGAGTAGCTAGTAATGAAAAATCTTCTACATTTGAAACTGAATTCGCATCATCTATAGGGTATTCAGAAAATAATTCTTCTGAAGTATCGTTACTTGCCGGTCTTTCTGTATGATGTGTTTTGTAATATTCCATTACACCTTCAGCTATAGCTTTTGCTGCTGATTCTTGAAAAGCTGATGATGCAAGCACTTTCTCTTCTGCAGGATTAGTAATAAATCCCAAATTTGTATATATTGCAACAGCATCAACTGTATTTAATGTTTTTAATACCTTTGGAGTTGTTCCTCTATTTGGTAGCGTTGTTTCTTCTTCAAATTCTTTTTGAACTAAACCTGCTAGTTCTTTTCCTTCTGCACTTTCTTCTAGGTAATAAGATTCCGAACCTGAAGCTGTAGAAGACCAACTATTCGTATGTATACTAACAAGTAAATCACAATTATTTGAATTAACAATTTCACTTCTAGCCTCTATACTTTCTTCTACAGTCCAATCTACTGTATCAGAATTTCTAGTATAAACAACTTTTAAGCCAGCTTTCTCTAAGATTGCTCCTGCTTTCAAGGCTACTGCTAAATTAACATCTTTACCTTTAACTCCTGTAGGACCTACTTCATTTCCAACGTCACTGCCTGCTCTTCCAGCATCTAAACAAACAACATAATCACTTTCTGGTGTTTCTGGTTCTGGTGTTGTTGGTGTTTCTGGTGTTTCTGGTTCTGGTGTTTCTGGTTCTGGTGTTGTTGGTGTTGTTGGTGTTGTTGGTGTTGTTGGTGTCGGTGTTGCTGGCTTGTCCACCGTTGTGAATTTCATTCTAATCTCATTTTTTAAATTAACACCCTTGATAGACTTTACTGTGTCTCTAATAATCAGCGTATATGTTTCCCCATATTCATATCCGTATGTTGGAGTTATTTTAACTTGTTTACTATTTATTGATTGACGTTTTATACTTATATATGTATTATTCTCATCTAATAGAATTATTTGATGATTATCACTTATACAGCTGTCATCAACATCAAAATTGAACTTTATATCCCAACTTTTATCTAATTTGATATTATCCTTTGCTGGTAATTCTGTATAATTTTCAGCTGCAAACGAAAAATTATTAAATATACTTGTAAAAACAAATACGAAAATAAGTATGTATGCAATATTATACCTTTTCTTCAAATTATCCCTCCTTTTATTT
Organism: Clostridium sp.; assembly: GCA_030626065.1. Classification (GTDB taxonomy): domain Bacteria; phylum Bacillota; class Clostridia; order Clostridiales; family Clostridiaceae; genus Clostridium_AF. Next base: position 15,805 of record DAOUPR010000006.1, read on the forward strand.
CACCTTTTATTTTACCTTTTAATTCTATTTTATTTTATTAATGCATTTAAATCAATGCTTTTTAATAAAGAATTTAAATGAAATTTAAGGAAAAACTCAAACAATTACATTCTCCTTCACTAAATGTAGCTATTTGATGATTTTCATAAATAAATGGTATAATTATTGTATTAATATGGAATTTTATAATAGAGGAGGTTATAATATGAAAATCACTTGGCTTGGCCATTCATCATTCTTAATTGAAGATTTTAAAGGTAGAAAAATTCTTACTGATCCATATGATGACTCAGTTGGATATGCATTATTTAAGGAAAAAGTAAACTTAGTTACTATTAGCCATGATCATTTTGATCACAATTATATTAATGAGCTAAAAGGAACACCTATAATACTAAATAAGGTAGGATTATTTGATAAATGTGATATTTCCTTTGAAGGTATACCTTCTTTTCACGATCATGAAAAGGGATTAAAACGTGGTAGTAACATAATTTATACCTTTAAAGTAGACAATTACAAAATATGTCATTTAGGAGACCTTGGTCATTCTTTAACAGAAGAAGATATTAATAAGATTGGGAAAATAGATGTTTTATTAATTCCCGTTGGTGGTAATTTTACAATAGCTGCAATTGAAGCAAAAGAAATTACAAAGAAAATAAATCCACATATCGTTATCCCTATGCATTTTAAAACTAACAAAATCAACTTTCCTATAGATGGTGTTGAAGATTTTTTGATAGAAATGAAAAACGTAAAAAAAATTGACAGTGCTACTATTGAGATAACTGATAAATTAGAAGGCTATAATAAAGTATATGTGCTTCAATATAAACACTAATTCAAACATAATGCACAATGCACAATTTACAATGCACAATTATTGATGATTTTCTTCGTTCCTCAGAAAATCTTTAATTAATTATAAATATCAAAAAGGCTTTCTCAGAATAAATTCTGAGATGCTCTTTTTTCATATGCTTTTTTATATAAAAGTATTCAAACCAATCACTTCAAAGCTTTTTTTGCAAGACAAAGACAGATACAATCAAAACCATCCAAGACTCTAGATAGTTTTGTGTAATTAATATTCCTAATATTTTATTGATTAGTTATTTATTAATTTTACTCTCCTATTGGTTTTATTCTTTTATTCTTTTATTGCTCTATTCGTTTTACTCTTTTATAAAACAAAGAAATTTTTTAGCTCCGCTAAAAAATTTCCTCCTTAATTGTGCATTGTGCATTGTGCATTGTGCATTATTATTTATTTATTACTATAAAAAAGGTCTCTATAAGCCAAGCATTCTCCTACTGTTTCTGCCTCTTTAACGCCCCTTACAATTGCTTTTTTCATTACCTCAGCGCTAAGCATTGCTATTGTATTAACATCAGCCTCTACGTTGCAACTAGCCATTGTAAATATTGTATCTCCATCAAACATTGTATGAACTGGGTTTATGGCTTTAGCGTATCCATTATGCGCAACTGATGAGACTTTATTAGCTTCTGACTTAGTCAACTTAGCATTAGTAATAATCGCACCAATAGTTGTATTACCATTAAATAAATTTTTACGTTCATCATACTTACTAATCATAATCTCTTCTGTGCTATTAATTTCATTTTTGTCCTTATTTAACACACCAGCTATACACTTACCATCCTTATAATCAAAAATATCACCGAGACAATTAACTGCTACAATTGCTCCTATTTTCAAATCACCAACTTGAATTGCGTATGTACCAAGTCCACCTTTCATAGAAAATTCAGGACCTAAAATTTTCCCCACCGTTGCGCCCTTTCCCGCTCCTGAATTTCCATTACTAAAACTATTCATTTCCGAATTCATACAAGCTTCATATCCTAATTTTTTATCTGGTCTAATTTTGTGATTTCCTATATTCAAATCAAACAAAGCTGCACCACATACAATAGGAACCTTTGTTACTCCAACATCAAACCCTATATTTTTTTCTTCCAAGTAACTCATAATCCCTGATGCTGCGTCTAATCCAAAAGCACTTCCACCTGTTAGTAAAACTGCATGAATCTTATCTACTAGGTTAACAGGATTAAGTAAATCAGTTTCTCTTGTACCAGGTGCTCCCCCTCTTACGTCAACTCCCCCACTAGCTCCATTTTCACAAACTAACACAGTACACCCTGTTATTCCTTCTTCATATTCAGCAGATCCAATTTTAAAATCCTCTATTTCTCTAATATCTATTTCTTTCATAATAAACAACACCCCTCTTTATGATAATTGTGTGAAGTGTGAATAGTGAAGTGTGCAATGATGGATGATTTCCTCATTCTTCGGAAATCTTTAAATTAAATAATCGATTTCGCTTAGCAAAATCATCCTTGACTTCACACTTCACATTTCACTCTTCACACTATTGTTAAAATACAGCCAGTATATGTTAATAAGAGTAGTAACAACTTATGTCATTACTACTCTATAAAATCTATTTTTTTATCTTTTTAATTGCAACTACTACTGCTGAGGTAATCAATGTTGCAATAATCACCTCTGGAATTCCATTAGCAATACCAATACCAATAATTGTTTTACCTGCTAATGCTGTATCGATTCCCATTGTTTCTGCAAATCTCGCTCCATATAATAAATACATCATAGTTAATACTCCTACAGTATTAACTAAAGTTCCAATAGCTCCTGCTATACCTGATTTAATACTTTCATTTTTCACTGGCACTATTTTATAGCAATAGTAAGCTATTATCCCTATAAGTACCCTCGGTAATACCGATACTAAAGGATTCATAAAAATAAAAGAAAATGGTGTTGGATTTGATATAGCTTGAAAAATACTAAAAATACCAAAAATCAATCCAACCATAGCACCTACTACTGGTCCCTCAATAACAGCTCCAATTATTACAGGAATATGCATAATAGTAGCTTTTACTGGCGGAATAGGTATAAATCCTAATCCTGTTATCCCTAGTACAATTGAAATGGATGATAACATACCAATAACAACAATTTGCCTTGTTCCAAACTTACTACTAGTTTTAGAACTTAATCTTTTTTCCATAATTTCATACCTCCGTTCTTATTCTTATTAGATATAAGTCGAACACTGAAATGTCACTTATTCCATTTTTTAAGTTTCGTATTGGTACTCTATAAATTAGTTCAGTTCCAAAATAGGATACCGACTATATATTTTCACAATAGAAACTATACATATATTTTATCATAGAATACTTATTTTTTTAATATTGTTTCATTAACTTTTATGTCTTATTTTTCTATTTCATAATATGAATCAATTTCTATTGCCATTTCATCATTTCTGTAATGAGAAATATCTGCGTACATCTCAATTTCAAAATTTTCCTTTATACTTTTTCCATTTTTAATATTATCTTCAAAATTTATCACTGTAAGACTAGTTTGATTAACATACTTTGTCTCCCAAAATTGTTGCAAGTTAGTTTCTTCAAGAAAAGCTAGGAACGATTTTAATGCCACTGCATGAGTAACTAATAGAATAGTTTTACCTTCATTTGCAATTAATATCTCTAAAATTTCCTTCACCATTCTATCTTGGACATCTTTAAAACTTTCCCCATCACCTGTTGCTTTATATAAATGTGGTTTATTCCAAAAATTATATAATTCTTCTTCATAATCTTTATCAATATCTTTTATATACATGCCTTCCCAATCACCAACATTAATTTCTCTTAATCCATCTCTTCTTTCTACAACTAGTTCTCTATTTCCTTTTGCTATAGTCGCTGTTGTATATGCTCTTCCACAAGAACTGCTATATATTACATCTATTTTATCTTCTTTTAATCTTTCACCTAACCAATACGCTTGTCTTTCACCAAGTTTACTCAAAGGTGAATCTGACCACCCTTGAAATCTTTTTTCTTTATTCCAAATAGTTTGTCCATGTCTAACTAAATATAATTTAGTCATAATCCCCTCCTAATATAATTCTATGTATTCTTACCTTTATTTATAACTAACATTGCAATACTGCCTATAATACCTAGTACAAATATCAACGGCCAAGCTTCTATAGCTTGTTTATTATTTATATACTTTCCCATCAACCAAGGCCCTATTGAAAAGCCCATTCCTGATATAATTGGTAGTAATGCATTCATTCTTCCTCTATGTGACACAGGTGTATTATTGGCTATATAAACACCTGTATTAGTTGTTTGAATTATCTCCCCAATAGTCCAAACCACTGTAGAAATCATTAAAACACTAAATGATTTTGTAAAATATAGCATTCCAAACCCAAAAGCATAGAATAATCCAGCCATTGAAATATTAAAAATAGGTCTGAAATTCTTAGTTAGTTTTATTACAACCGATGTTAAAAACACAACTGTTAAAGCATTAGCAGTCATAACAAACCCAAACACTTCTGTCCCATAATCATTGAACAACTCTCTTGCTTGTATCGGTATAACAAAAGAATGCTGTGAATAGATAAATGAATAGATTATTGACGCTAATGAAAACATTATTAAATATGGTCTTTTCAATAAAACTTGAAGTAAACTGCCTTTCTCTGCTTGTTCATTAACGTTTATATTCTTATCTACATCTTCCTCCTTATTCATCGTTTCTTTAACAAAAAAGGCCACTACCATAGTTGAAATTAATGTTGTTATAGCATCCCCTAAAAATATCCATTTTATATAGTTATCAAAGAGAAACCCCGCTATCAAAGGCCCTATAGCTACTCCCATATTTCCACCAAGATAAAGTAACGAAAACCCTTCTTGCCTATTTTCAGGATTAGTTAAATCTGCAGCAATTGATGTATTAATTGGCCTTGCTGCAGAGTTACAAAAGTTAGAAATCATAATTAAATATGGTATTAAAATTGAATTTCCTAAAAAACCACAAGGTATTAATGAAAGAGCTGCCATAGTTTGAAAAGATATCAGTACCTTTTTTCTACCAAAATGGTCACATATTTTACCACCTATCATAGCCCCTGGTATTCTTACTATTGCAGAAGCCATCATAAAAGCACCTACAAGTTCTCTTGTATAACCCATTTTTTCAGTAAGAAAAAAAGTAAGAAATGGATATACAAAAGCCCCTAAACTATTAATAATTCGTGCTCCAAATAATATATATATTGATTTGGGTAAATCCCTGTACATTTTTATTCTTTTGATTTTTATCATTTAATCCTCCAATTATTTCGCTAACTCATACATAGCCGAAGCATACATTTTTGAGACTAAAATCAATTTTTCTATTTCTATATATTCATCTGCTTGATGCACAACATCTTCATCTCCAGGGAATAGTGGTCCATAAGCAACTATATTAGGCATCTCCTTAGCATATGTTCCTCCTCCTATTGCAATAGGTTTTTCATCTTTCCCTGTATATTCTTTGTATACTTTCATTAATGTCTTGACTAATTTATGATCTTCTTCGAAAAATAACGGTGCTTGATGTGTCATATCATTTATTTCAATTCCTGTTCCATCAAGTGTCTTATTTATTCCTTTCATCATAGTATCAAAAGATTCAGTAACTGGATATCTAACATTTAAAGAGACTGTACATCCTTCCCTATCTAAATTTATTTTTCCTAAATTCAATGTAAGTTTTCCTGAAATTTCATCTTCAAGAGGAATGTTAAAAGCTTCTCCATTTATATCAAATCCAATATGCGTATTTAAAAATTCTATCATTTTTGAAGCAGAACTTCTTGGTAAATCCATTTCTCCTAATAAAGCTAATATTTGAGATATTGCATTAACACCAAGTTCTGGTGTGCTTCCATGTGCTGAGATACCTTTAGATCTGATTATTAATTCATTTCCATCAATAGCCGAATCAATATTAAACCCTGTTAAATCACTATATGTATCAACAAATAACTTTGTTTCATTTAGGTTTTTTACTGTTATAGAAGCCTCACAATAATCGGCTACCATATTAGGTGCATTACCACCTTTTACATAATTAATAATATCATCTTTCTCAGATACAAATTTCTTCTGTAGGTCAAAAAAGGTTATACCTTTTTCCCCATTTATAACTGGGAATTCTGCATCTGGTGTAAATCCAGCTACTGGTGGCTTTTCTTTTTTTAGATAATATTCTACTTCACCACAACCACTTTCTTCATCTGTTCCAAAAATAATTCTTATCTTTTTATTAATCTTTACTGAAGAATCTTTTATTGCCTTCAACCCATAAATAGCAGCTATCATAGGTCCTTTATCATCCATAGTTCCTCTACCATATATTTTCCCATCACAGATTTCCCCTTCATAGGGAGTATGCTTCCAACCATTTCCTTCTGGCACAACATCTAAATGCCCTAATACACCGATATAATCATCTTCATCACCAATCTCAGCATATCCTATGTAATTATTTAAATTAACTGTTTTAAATCCTAAATTATTACACAAATCCAAAACCCAATTCAACGCATTATAAGGACCTACTCCAAATGGAGCTTCCACAGATTCTTCTCCTTTTATACTCTTTATTTTTACTAACTCGATTGTTTTATTTATAATTTCATCTTTCATGCTTTCAACTTTATCGTCAAAATACATATTATTACCTCCTATTAAATAATATTCTAATTAAACTTCTTCAAAAATAAGTCTACTTAATATTATAATTAAATAAATCATTTTGCAAATGATAAATATATAAAGAAACTATAGAAATATTTCTAAATGTAATATAAAATAGTATAAGGATGCAAGTATGAATCAAAATATTTAATTACTATTTATCTACAATCTATTATAACACTCGTAAATTTTAAATATTTTGAAACTTTTTTACCCTTAATCTTAATTATACTTTTATTATAAATATTAATGCCGGACGGAGGACAAGCTTTATGAGCAAAATAGAAGAACGAATAGAGGCACGTAAGAAACAGCGAAAAAAGAAAAAAAGGTTAAAAAGAATTATTTTACTAGTGTTACTAGTTTTAGTCGCTATTATATGTGGGGTATATTACTATTTTTCCCACTTATATAATACTACCAGTTACGAAGATATTAAAGATAATGATATTCAAAGCGAGAATTTCGTTTCTGATACAGAAGAACCTAAAGAACCCGAATATACTGAAGTAAAAGGTATTACCAATATACTTTTACTTGGTTTAGATGCAAGAGACCCTAACGAAAGATCAAGATCTGACTCTATTATGATTCTTACTATAGATACTATTCATAATGACATAAAACTCACTTCTATAATGAGAGACTCCTATGTGAGACTATATCAAAAAGATGAGCAAAAAATTAATGCTGCCTATTTTTACGGTGGTACATCTCTTCTTATGGATACAATAGAATCTAACTTTGATATTGCCTTAGATAAATATGCTATTATTGATTTTAATGGATTTCAAGAACTAGTAAATATCGTTGGAGGCCTAGATATAACTGTAGAAGAATATATGATTGATGAAATGAATTTATGTATTAAGGAATTTGGAAACGAAGATACTAAATATATTACTGAACCCGGTTTACAACACCTAGACGGTGACCAAGTTCTTGGATACTCTAGAATGAGAAATATTAAAGGTGGCGATTATGGTAGAACTGAAAGACAAAGAGAAGTTATATCATTACTTATGGAAGAGGTTCAAAATGTTCCAAAAATCAAATATCCTTTCATCGCTGCACAGCTTTTACCATATCTAAAAACTAATGTGGAGCTAACAGAAGCATTTAACCTTGCTTATACTGTTCTTACTATAAATAATTATGATATTGATCAACTACAGATTCCTGTAAATGAACTTAGTACAGGATTGATACATCCTAAAAAAGGATGGCTACTAGTAATGGACATAGATCAAAATGCAAAACTACTTAACGATTTTATTTTTGAGGATATAGCATATGACTCTAAAAATGTTAGCTATTCAGAATATAAATCTTATATTTCAAGATACTTTTCTGAAGTAAATAAATTAAAAGCAGCAGAGACAGCTAAAGAAGCAAAAGCTGTAGAAGAAGAGAAAGCCACTGAAGAAAAAGCGGCAGAAGAAGCAAAAGCTGCAGAAGAAGAAGAAGAAGAAGAAGAAGAAGAAGAAGAAAAACCTACTGATACTACTGATCAAACTGATCAAACTGATAATAACAATACAGATAATTCAACTAATAATACCGCTAATAATCAAGACTCTACTAATAATGCATCAGACAAATCTGATGCTACTGAAAATAGTTCACAAAAAGCGCAAAGCACACAAAATAGTCCAACTACTGAACAAAGTGATTCTTCAACCACTACTAATGACAATACAACAACTGAAAGTGAAGAACCTGAAGTAATAATAATAGGCACACCAGACTAGCTATAAATTGCTTATTATCACAAAATACTATATGTTATATAATTAGGGATTATTTTAATCATTAAAATAATCCCTAATTTAAATCTATTTTCTATTAGCATCTCTTAGTATTCCTATAATATTTCTTTAAGCAGACTCTTCCATCAAAACACTAAAAACTTCTCTTAATAAATCGTCTTTCACTGCTCTCGATAAAAGAGAATTACTTTTAATAAAATACGGTATATTTTCTTTGTATTTTAATCTCTTTTGGTTATAACTGTTTAATATTTGTTCAATAAAATCTTCTAACTTATAAACAGTAAATCTTTCCACCTCGTATTGCTCCGCTAAATATTCGCATAATTCTATACCAATATCTTCATAATCCTTATCCTTAGTTATATTAAGCATTTCAGTAATTCGTGGTATTATAAATTCAAAAATCATTCTTTTATGAGGAATTCCTTCCAATCCAAATATTATTCCAATCTTATCTATTTTTTCTTTATCCAATTGTAAAAATAAATTATGAAAATAGCAGTCATTATCTTTATTATCTATATAATATCTTGCACCTTTCAAATTATCTAAAACTTTAATAGTATCATAATACCCTAATTTGATATTTCTTCTAGCAACATTTTTATCAAAATCCAAAGTATTTCCTAAATTCTCATTTGGTATTATATAAATAATCTCCGCATCTGTTTCATTTATCTTTTGTTCGAATCCAATCCCATTAGTTCTAACCGCTATTATTTTTTTAAATCCTTTTCTTAGCATAAGATTTATTGGTAAATTATCGTATACCCCTCCATCAACATATACTTTTCCATCCATCTTCTCCAATTTAAATGCTGGGAAATTAGCACTAGCCATCAAAAAATCATTAACCTTACCTTTTGGAATTTCATCAATAAACAATTCTAAAGGCTTCATATCACTTAAAGAAACTGTTACTAAACCAAACATAATATCTGAATTTCTTAATTTTTCTTCATCCACTTTTTCTTGTATGATTTTTCTTATTGCTTTTGTATCTACCCCTCTATTAAGAAGAATATCTTTTGATTTTTTTAACAAATACCCTAAATTAGATTGATTTATCTGATATTTTTTTAACTCTTCTAATATTTCATCATCAACATCAAACACTTGAGAGTTAGCAATATTAAACCACATATCATAAAGTTGCTCATATTGATTTTGTGCAATCATCGCTCCATTTAATGCTCCTATAGAAGTACCTGTAACTGCTCCTATTTTAATACCTTTTTCCATAATCGCTTTATAGGCCCCTACATGATATGAACCTTTTGCTCCTCCACCTTCTAACACTAATCCATACATAGTTTCCCTCCAAATTCGTTGCTTATATAATATTATACTATACAAAATTTCTTAATAAAATAAATTCTACTAATTTATAATGAATAAAAAAAAATATTAAGTCTATAATTTCAATATATAGTTTTTACAATAAAAATTCTATATAAGGAGTGATTATATTGAATACTAATAATTTTTCTTTAAATAGTAACGAAAACCTCAAAAGTACTAGATATTATATCGATAAAGGAAAGTATTTTTATGATAAAAATAAACTTGAAAATGCTTTTAGTTGTTTTGAAATGGCGTTAAGAATCTCACCAAATCATTATGATGCACATTTAGCTAAAGGTGAAGCATTAATGGGCTTAATGAAAATAGATGAAGCAATAACCTCTCTAGAATCATGCTTGATGATTAAATATTCTGACCGTGTTCTCATCAATTTAGCAGAATGTTATAGTCTACTAGGAAACTATAAAACAGCTGTTACTTATTGTAATAAAGCTTTTAATTTAGATAAAACTAATTATCTGATTTTATATAAGAAAGGAAGGATATTATATAATGTAAAACTATATAACAATGCTCTAGAAGCTTATGCTGAATGCTTAGAAATCAATCCAAATCATTACGATTCATACTTTGATAGAGGAGAAATTTTTTATAATCAAAATAAATATTATGATGCACAATACTGTTATGAGCAAGCACTATTAGTTAATAAAAATAGATCAGATGCATACATTGGTTTATCATTAATATTCGCTCAATTGAATAAAATTGAAAAAGCTTTTTTATATGCAAAAAAAGCCCTATCTTTAGATCCAAAAGATGAGTGGGTAAAATGTCATTATACTGTTACTAAAAATTTGTTTTCCAAACATATGTAATTTTTCTTTTTATTAACCTCTGTTTTAAAGAATTGTTAAGAAGAATAAAATTAGTTTTCATACATATATTAAAATAAAACAACAAAAAATATTAGGGTACATTTATTACACATTCTAGTGTGATTAGAAATGTCCCTAATTTTTTTGTGAATTTTGAATAAATTCAAAGAATACCTTTTCTATTGCATTTTACTTCTCTCTTTACTATCTCTTGGACCTTGCTTTCCAAGTTTTCGTGATTCACTAGAATAACCTACTCCATTAGATGTTTCTAGTTTCATTTTATTTAATTCTTTTTTTGTTTTAGGATTAACTTTTTTATTATCTTTTGAATTTTTATTATTCTTATGGGACATAATAATACCTCCATCATATTATAGTATTATTGTTACCAAATAAATTTAAATTATTAATTATTTATCACTATAAAATCTTTATCTTGAACCAATAATCGTTGTAATTTTTACCTAAAAATGGTATCATTAGAATACTTGTTTCAAATTTTTTACAATTACAAATTTAAAGGAGGTTTGCCTATGGATAATAATCAATCATCAAAAACAGTAAAAACTAAAGAAGAAAACAAATTTATTATAATAAAACAAGGAAAAGAAAAAAAGAAATATAAAATTTCTCAATCAATAATTAACGAATGTCTTTCGACAGTAGAATAAACATACAAAAGGCTGTTGTCTATATTATGTTATTAAACACTAATATAGACAACAGCCTTTTTATTTTTATTCAAATATATTTTAATATTCGTTAATCTCTTTTCTTTCTGCTTTTTTATTATTTATCTTTTTTCTTCGTTTAAGTAATTCTTCATTTATTTGCTCTAACTTTATTCCCTTTTCGGCCATCAAAACTAACATATGATAAATAAGATCACAAGTTTCATTTACAATTTCATCTGAATCAGAATTTTTAGAAGCTATTATAACTTCTGTACTCTCTTCTCCTACTTTTTTAAGTATCTTATCTATTCCTTTTTCAAATAAATAACTTGTATATGAACCTTCTTGTAAATCTTCTTTTCTTTCTAAAATAATTTCATATAAATCATTTAATACATTATTTTCTGCCATAATTTTTCCCCTTATATATTCAATAATATATTTATATTTACTTATCCAATTTTCTAAAAAAACAACTTCTAGTACCAGTGTGACAAGCTACGCCAATCTGTTCTACTTTTATAACTAAAGTATCTCCATCACAATCTAAGAATATATCTTTTACTATTTGAAAATGTCCTGAGGTTTCTCCTTTATTCCAAAATTGATTTCTAGACCTACTCCAAAACCAAGTCTTACCTGATTCTATTGTTTTTTCTAAAGATTCCTTATTCATATAAGCCATCATCAAAATTTCATTTGACTCGTAATCTTGAATAATAGCGGGGACTAGTCCATCTCCTTTTTCAAAATCTACAGTGTTTAAAAAATCATTTTCATTCATATTTATCACCTCCAAAACTCTTTAATCTTTTTTTAATCTAACTTCTATTTTTTTATCATCCAAAAATTCTTTTACTTCCTTTATTGTTAACTCTCTAAAATGGAAAAGTGAAGCCGCAAGAGCAGCATCAACACTTGTTTCATTAAATACATCATAAAAATGTTCGAGTTTTCCACAACCACCTGAAGCAATTACAGGTATATTAACTTGTCTGCACACAGCTTCAGTAAACTCTTTATCATAACCCTCTTTTGTTCCATCTGCATCCATACTAGTAAGCAATATTTCTCCAGCACCTAAGCTTTCAACTCTTGATGCCCATTCTATTGCATCAAGTCCTGTATCAATTCTCCCACCATTTATATACACATTCCATCCTGTATCATCTTGACGTCTTCTTCCATCAATTGCAACCACTACACATTGGCTTCCAAACTTATCTGCTGCTTTTCTTATTAACTCTGGATCTCTAATTGCCGCAGAATTTACTGATATCTTATCCGCCCCAGCTCTTAATATATCTTTGAAATCATCTGTAGTTCTTATTCCTCCACCAACTGTTAATGGAATAAAAACTTTTTCTGCTGTTCTTCTAACAACATCAATCATTGTTTCTCTACCTTGATGCGTTGCTGTTATATCTAAAAAAACTAATTCATCAGCTCCTTCTTCATTATAAAACTCTGCTATAGCAACAGGATCTCCAACCTCCTTCAAATTTACAAAATTTACGCCCTTTACAACTCTTCCATTATCTACATCAAGACAAGGTATTATTCTTTTAGTTAGCATAGAAAAACCTCCTATTCTTTACTCAACTTAATAGCTTCTTTTAAATCAAGCGTTTTACTATAAATAGATTTACCAGCTATTACACCATATAAATTCATATCTTTTACTTTTCTTATATCCTGAATATCCTTTACCCCACCTGAAGCAATTATGTTACAAGCTACACTGTTTTTTAATTTTTCTAAACCAACTAAATCTTGCCCCTCTAATGTACCATCTTTACTAATATCAGTGTATATTATAGTTTTGACTCCATAATCTTCTATGCGTTTTGCAAATTCTATGTAATTAATTTTACTAACATCAGTCCATCCTTCTGTTGCGACAAATCCATCTTTAGCATCTATACCTACTGCAATTCTATCTCCAAACTCTTTAACACTTTCTTTAACTAGACCAGGATTTTTCAAAGCAGCTGTTCCAAGTATAACTCTACTTATTCCTTTATTAACAAGCAAATCAATCTTTTTTAAATCTCTTATTCCTCCACCAAGTTCTATTGGCATATCTATACTTCTAATGATTTCAGAAACCACATCAATATTCTTTAAATTCCCTTCAAGAGCTCCATCTAAATCAACTACATGAAGATATTCAGCTCCATCCTCTTTAAATTTAATCGCTGTCTCAATAGCACTTTCTGCTACTATTTGAGATGTTGAAAAATCACCTTTATATAATCTAACTGGCTTACCATCTTTTAAGTCTATAGCAGGCAAAACTATCATTTTATCAACTCCCCAAAATTTCTAAGCATTTTAAGTCCTGTATCTCCGCTTTTCTCTGGATGGAATTGAAGTCCAAATACATTACCTTTACTCACAACTCCTGGCACATTAATACCATAATCAGCATAAGCATTTAAAACACTATCATCTTCAATGTCTGCATAGTATGAATGCACGAAATATACATAACTTCTTTCATCTATTCCTTTTAAAATAGGACTCTCTTTTACTGTATTTAAACTATTCCATCCCATATGTGGAATCTTATAATCCACGTCTAATTTTACAATTTTACCAGGCAAAAAACCTAAACCATCACATTCTTTAAATTCATACGCTTTTTCAAATAAAAGCTGCATTCCAAGACAGATTCCTAGCAATGGTTTACCTTCTTTTACTACTTCTTTTAAAATACTATCTATTCCTCTACTAGTAATATTCTCTATTGCATCAGGGAATGCACCTACCCCTGGCAAAATAATTCCATCACTATTAAGTATTTCATCTTTCTTATTTGTAATTATAGATTCTAACCCTAAATAATCAAGTGCTTTCTGTACACTCATCAAGTTTCCCATATCATAATCAACAATAGCTATCATGAATAGACCTCCTTTTTTAAATAATATATATCCGTAAATTAAAATACTAAGTATTGATAACACTATCTACTAAGTAATTGTTTAATGCACAATTATCAATGCACAATGCACAATTAAGGATAATTCTTCTCGTTCCTCGAATAATTTGAAATTTAATTAAAGATTTTCCGACCAAAGGGAAGAAAATTCTCATTCATTGTGCATTGTGCATTGTGCATTGTGCATTGTGCATTGTGCATTGAATTAAAGACTTCCC
>DAOUPR010000107.1 GCA_030626065.1 Clostridium sp.
TATTTAGTACTAAAGGAGGAGTAGGTAAAACTACTCTCTCATCTAATATTGCAGTAGCACTTGCTAGTAAAATAAAAGAGAAAGTAGTTGTATTAGATTTTGATCTGCAATTTGGTGATATACCTCTCATTTTTAATATATATCCTAAAAGAACAATTATAGATTTGAATAATGAAATTCAAAATTTGGATAGTGATTTATTAGAAGAATATCTTATTGAGCATTCTTCAGGAATTAAAATACTTCCAGCTCCCTTAAGTCCTGAATATGCGGAGTATATAACTTCAAAAAGTGTTAAAAAAATATTAGAGCTATTATTAGAAAAATATAGATATATTATTATTGATACTGCCCCTGCATTTAATGATATTAATCTTACAATTATGGATGCGTCAGATAAAATATTGTTCATAACAACAGCTGATTTATCTACTATTAAAAATACTAAATTAGGATTTAATGTTATGAAAAATCTTAAGTATGATAAAAAGATTTCAATTATTTTGAATCGATATAGTAGAAAATTTGGGATAAAAAAGAATGATATAGAAAGAAGCATAGGTAAAAAAACCTTATTTACTATTCCAGAGGAACCTATTATAGCAATTGAAGCAATAAATAAAGGAGTCCCTATAGTTCTATCAAATAAAAAAAGTAAAATAGCTAAAAAGCTAATGGAAATTGCAGATAGTATTATTGCAGATAAGAAGGTAGATAAAAAAGGTTTATTAAAATAGGGGATGTTTTTTCAAAATAAAGGAGGTATTTTAAAATGTCTTTGATGAAGCGTTTAGAAGGTCAAATTCCTTCATCATCAAATAATCATAACGATAGTACAAATAATCCTAAGGACATTTTTGGAGTAAATAGAAAAGATACTTATAATAAATTAAGGGAAATGATTCAAGAAAGACTTATTCAAGAATTCAATCAGGAGAAATTAGAAAATGAGGAATTGCAAAGTAAGGTAACTGAAATATTAAAGGAAATTACACAAGAAGAAGATATTTCTGTTAATAATAGAGAAATCCAAAGGTTAGTTAATGAAATTCTTGATGAAATTATAGGTTTAGGACCTATAACAAAGTTTGTTAAAGATCCTAGTATTACAGAAATAATGGTGAATGGAGCAAATCAAATCTATGTAGAAAAAGAAGGTAAATTAGAGGAAACTAATGAAGTTTTTAGAGATGATGCGCATGTATTATATATTATTGAAAAAATAGTTACTCCCATAGGGAGAAGAATTGATGAATCTTCTCCAATGGTGGACGCACGATTACCAAATGGCTCACGTGTAAATGCAATTATTCCTCCATTAGCTCTAGATGGGCCAATATTGACTATAAGGAAATTTTCTGATGATCCATAAACTATAGATGATTTGATTAGCTTTGGAACTTTAACACCAGAGATGGCTATTTTCATAAGAGAATGTGTTAAAGCTAGGATGAATATACTAGTATCTGGTGGTACAGGAAGTGGGAAGACTACCACGTTAAATGTATTATCTTCTTTTATACCAAGTGATGAAAGAATTGTTACTATAGAAGATGCTGCTGAATTACAGCTACGTCAATCTCATGTAGTAAGGTTGGAGACTAGACCTGAAAATATTGAAGGAAAAGGAAAAGTAAGTATAAGAGACTTAGTTAGAAACTCACTTAGGATGAGACCAGATAGAATAATAGTAGGAGAAGTTAGAGCTGAGGAAGCTATAGATATGCTTCAAGCTATGAATACAGGTCATGATGGTTCCTTGACTACAGGACATGCTAATTCACCGAGAGATATGTTGGCTAGATTAGAAACTATGTTCATGATGGGAGGTTTCGATATGCCTTTAAAAGCAATAAGAGAACAGATATCTTCTGCTATTGATTTAATTATTCATCAAAACAGATTTAAGGATGGCACTAGAAAGATTACAAGTATTGTAGAAGTACAGGGAATGGAAGGGGATATAATTACTCTTCAAGAGATATATAAATATAAAATTAATGGAAAAGATCAGAGAAATAGAATTACTGGTGAATTTATATCTTCAGGGCTTAAACCAAGATTCATGGACAAAATAAGAAATAATAATTAGAATTTAATGTAATTCTATAGAGATAATTAACTAAAACAGGAGATGAGTGAATGTTATATTTACTTTTAGTTATGGTATTTATAACCATAATTATTTTTACACTACAGCTCTACAGTCATTATGCTCAGAATAAACCTATTGAGCGAATTGAAACTTACTATCAATCAGAGCAGCAAATTCAAAGTAGAAATGATATTAAACCATTTAAATCAAATATAAAGGAAAAATACAATGATACAGGTAAGAAATTGATTAACATTCTTGCCTTAAACAAATATACTGAAAAATTGGATAGAACACTAGAAAGGGCAAATATTCTTTTTACTGTTCAGGAAATGATTCTTATTATCTTTCTAGCTACAATCATAGCAACATTTATTGGTACAGTTATAACAGGGACTATATTATTGGGTATTGTTTTTGGAATAGCAAGTATTCTCTTATTTAAGATTATAATAGATAGAAAAACTCAAAAAAGAATTAAAAATTTTGATGACCAATTATCCAGTGCATTAGATATGATAGTAAGCTCTCTAAGAGGTGGATTTAGTTTTATTAATGCATTAGAACTAATATCAAAGGAAATGCCACCACCCATATCACAAGAATTTGCACATGTTTTGAAAGAGATTAAGCTTGGTAATACTTTAGAGAAAGCTTTAAATAATTTATTAGAAAGAGTTCAAAGTGAGGATTTGGAATTAATAATTACAGCCACATTGATACAAATACATACAGGCGGAAATTTGGCTGAAATACTTGATAATATATCCTCAACGATTCGAGAAAGAATACTACTAAAAAGAGAAGTAAAGACACTTACAGCACAAGGTAAGATGTCTGGTTGGATTTTAGCACTATTACCAATTTTTC
This sequence comes from Clostridium sp., assembly GCA_030626065.1. Taxonomy (GTDB): domain Bacteria; phylum Bacillota; class Clostridia; order Clostridiales; family Clostridiaceae; genus Clostridium_AF. Next base: position 2,966 of record DAOUPR010000107.1, read on the forward strand.
TAGCTATAGTAATATCTATGTTAGATCCAGAGTATATAGGTATACTGCTCAATAATACTATAGGTAAAATTATGATAGTTATTGCCACATTAAATGAAATTATTGGTTTTATAATTATAAAGAAAATGTTGGATATCAAATATTAGGAGGTGTTCTTGTGCTATATTTTTATATAGGGATAGCTTTTTTGGCTAATTGTTTTATATTATACTTATTATTTAGCTTAATATTTAAATCTAAAATCAATGTACAGGAAAGACTTCAGAATATTGAGGAAATGTATAGAGAAGATTTGGATCTTGAGGACATAAGAAAACTACCATTTAAGCAAAGAATAATAAATCCATTGAATACTAAGATTAAAACTTTTATGCAAAGTATAACTCCAAGAGAAAGAAGAAATGAATTAGAGAAGAATTTAAGATTAGCAAATTATCCTTATGGATTAGGCGTAAATGGATGGATAATATTGAAATTACTTTTTTATACAGTTTTACCTATAATATTGATATACATTATTATATTGGGTACTAACACTATTTTCATAAAAATAATGTTAAGTATTATTGTATTGACTATTTGTTTTGTATTTCCCGATGCTATGATAAAAGGTAGAATATCGAAAAGGAGTAAAAAGCTTGTATTACAATTGCCTGATATACTTGATCTACTTACAGTAAGTGTAGAAGCAGGTTTGAGTTTCGATTCTGCCATGGGAAAAGTCACCGAAAAGGCAAAAGGTGAATTGGTTTCGGAATTTGATTTAGTTCTTAATGAGATTCAATTAGGCAAAACAAGACGGGATGCTTTAATGGATATGTCCAAAAGATGTAATGTGTCAGAGATAAATGCATTTATATTTTCAGTGGTTCAGGGAGAAAAGATGGGAGTAAGTATTGCAAAGGTATTAAGAATACAAGCAGCTCAGGCTAGAGATAAACGGAAACAAAGAGCAAGAGAACAAGCAATGAAAGCTCCTGTAAAGATACTAATACCATTGGCATTGTTTATTTTTCCAACAATATTTGTTATTCTTTTAGGGCCTGCAGTAATTCAAATCTTTGAACATTTTGTGGAAGGGTGATTTTATGATGCTCCAAAATAAAACAAGAAATATAACTTTAATGACAGAGGTAATAGTTTCAGATAATTTTTTCAAAAGGCTAAAAGGTTTATTAGGTAAAAAAGAACTTCCTAATAATCAATGTATGATTATTACACCTTGCAAATCAGTACATACATTTTTTATGAAATTTCCAATCCATGTAGTTTTTATAAATAAAAATTATGAAATTGTAGAAATTATTGAAAATATGGAACCAGGACATATAAGCTCATATGTTAGGAATGCATGGTCTGTAATAGAAATGCCTGTCAATGAATCAGAGAAATTAAAAATAAGTGTTGGAGATAAATTACAAGTGAACAACTATAAATAACAATGAGCCATTTTTATCTAAGTAAATTTAATTTTAGTGTAAAATGTATAAGTAAATTACTGTTTTTTACATTTTCAAGAACACAATAAAAAACCCTTATGAAGGGTTTTTTTATTTAACTGCACTATCAGCAAAGCTAGTATCAACAATCACATCATAAGTTGGTCTGTCAGGTATTAAAGTTTCATCATAGTTTTCGATGATAAACATTAATTTTGAAAGGTCATCTTCAGATAAATTTGGTACTTTTGCGTATGCTTCTATTTCTTTGTAGTGACCTACAGCTTGAGTTATTAAAGCTACATCTGTTCCAGGGAAATATTCGCAAATAGCATCTGCAATTTCTTCATTTGAATGGCTATAAACCCATTGCTGGCCTTTGTAAATTGCATTTGTAAAACTTTGAATTGTTTCTGGATTTTTTTCTATATATGATTTTGTAGCAAAATAACATGTATAAGATATACTACCTGCTTCGTTTCCTATGGAACTAACTATTGAGGCTGCCCCATCATTTTCTAAAGTACTAGCTGTTGGTTCGAATAAAGCTACATAATCACCAGTGCCTGCTTTAAAAGCACCAGCAGTTGCAGTGAAATCGAGATTTGTTATTATTTCAACATCTTCACCCGGTGTAAGGCCGTGTGTTTTTAGTACATATTCTAAGGTCATTTCAGGAACTCCACCTGGACGACCACCTATGATAGTTTTGCCTTTTAAACTTTCCCATTTGAAGTTTTCTTCAGCTTCTCTACCTACCAAGAAAGAACCATCAGTTTTAGTTAATTGTGAGAATAAAACGGGATAGTCTTCTCTACCTTGATTGTAGATATAGACTATTTGTTCAGGACCACAAAAACCTATGTCACATGTGCCACTTAAGACTTGTTGCATAGTTTTATCTGCTCCTTGTCCAGTAGAAAGGTCAATTGAAATACCTTCTTCCTCAAAGAAGCCTTGGCTTATAGCAACATACATTGGAGCGTAAAAAACAGAACGAACAACTTCATTTAATTTTACAGTTTTTAGGTGAGTATTATTTTTATTGCCGCAAGAAGTGAGTAGAACTAGGGAGAATAATAGAGTGGTAAATAAAGTAAGGATTTTAAAGCTTTTTTTCATTTAATATACCTCCGTAAAATGGATACAGTACAGTATATGATTGTAGCTTTTTTTTGTTCTAAAATAAATACTGGAGAATAGTAAAGGATTGAATTCGTTATTTATTGGAATCCAATCTTTTGGTTATTTAAAATTTATGAATAAATATCAGAAAATTCTATGCTTATTTTTTCTACATTTGAATTGTTAGGGATATTTTCTATATTTTCAATTTCTATATTTTCAGGTAGTTTAAATACTGGTAATTCAATTATAAATTCACTTCCTATGCCAACTTTACTAATTAAGGATATGTTTCCGTTATGTAATTCTATTATTGATTTTACGAGAGATAATCCTATGCCACTACCCTCAGCTTTTCTACTGAGAGATGAATCTACTTGTCTAAATCGATCAAATATTTTTTCTTGCATATTGTCAGGTATTCCAATACCAGAATCTTTTACACTGATTAATACGCTATTTCCTTTATCGTAAATATTTACTTCAATTTTCCCACCTTTTTCAGTAAACTTAATGGAATTTGAAAACAAATTTAACATAATTCTTTCTATTTGAGTAGCATCAACAGCTATAATTTTTTCTTCGATTTCTGTATCAAATATTAATGTAATTCCTTTAGTTTCCACATAGCTTACGATTGAAAGAGAAATTTCTTCGATAACATTAACAATATTATAATTTTTTAAATTTAAATTCATAAAACCTGAATTAATTTTTGTAATATCGATTATATTATTAATTAATTTTAGTAATCTATAACAATTTTGTTTTGAGATTTTAGTATAATTTTTTAATTTTTCAATGTCTGGTTTTTCACCATTCCCATAGTAGTAATTATCAACTATTTGTACAATTCCCAGGATTATATTCAATGGAGTTTTTAATTCATGAGAAATAGTAGCTAAAAATTGGTCTTTCATATAATCATATTTTTCTGCTTCTTCTAATAGTCTTTCTTTTATTTCTACCTCTTTTTCAAGTTCTTCAATTTCTTTTTTTCTTGTAATATCCTTAAAATTCCATACGTTGCCATTTAGCCCATCTTCAATAATTAGAGGTTTGTGATTTCCTTGGATTAGTCTTTTGTCTTTTAGATTGAACATAATAGGATTATCATTTTTGCTATTACTACAATCATGTAACCAACTTACTAACTTATTTGAGTCTGCAGATATCTCTTTAATGAATTTAATTAAATTTTTTGTGTTATTAGAATATAAATTATAGTTTTTCGTAAGCAACAGATTTATAAAATTTTTATTACAATGAATAATTTTCTTATTCTTGCTAGTAACTAGAATGTAGTCCCCTGTAGAATCAAGAATAGATTGCAATATAATTTTTTCTTGTTTTAATTCCATCTGACTTTTATTTAATCTTTTAATATTGTATATAAGTAGTATTATAATTAGTAATAGAGATGTAATTAATATAGCTACTGAAAAATAAACTGATTTTTTTTCAATTTGAAAAGAGGTGGATGGTTCATTTATAAAAATACTATCTTTAGGTAAATCGGATGTATCAATAGAATATTGTTTTAATGACGTATAATCAAAAATATATTTATTAATGCTTTCTTCCTTAAAAGGTATTTCATTTATATTTTTACCATTTAAGATTTCTTTAGCCATATTAGCAGCTGTTTGCCCTTGTTGAAAACCATTTACCATCATGCCGCCAATGAGTCCAGTTCCAATATGCATTTGCCAACAACTAAACATAGGAACGGTTGTTGCTTTGTGAATAACTTCATTTCCAGCCTTGACATCAAGAGGTTCTCCAAAATCATCTTTAAAGGTGGCAGCTTGGAAAATAATGCTGTTTGGAGGTAAATCTATTATTTTATCAATTATAGTATTAATAGAGTAAGTTTTTATATAATTAAAATTAATTTTTTCAGAATAATTTAAGGCAGTTTCTTTAACTAGTTCTTGGTTAGTATTACCAAAAGAGGAGTTATCAGAGATAACATATATATTTTCAGTGTTTGGGAAAAGTTGTATAGCTAAATCTATAGTACCTGCTATATCCACTTTTTCAGCAATGCCAGTAAAGGAGTTATTTGTTTTAGATATATAGTTATCGTATTCATTAAGTCCACACACTACTATAGGAGTATTGGGGAATAATTCCTCGTGATATAACTTTAAAAATTCGTAGGCATCATTATCGCTAGCTATAATAACATCAAAATTGTTATTATAATATTTATGTTTGTACAAACGATATAAATTATTCATATGAGTTAAATCTTTCATTACTTTTGTATCCATATACTCTACCCTAATTACATTGTTTGAATTGTTTAGAATATCATTTATTCCATCAACAACATTATCAGTCCAGGAATATCCTTGATGATAGGAATTTAGAATAAGTATATGATTTTGAGATGATTCTTCAGCATAAATAATGTTATTATGGAAAAATAAAATATTAATTATTAATAGTAATAAAAGTAATATTTTATTAGTATATTTTTTTATCATATGTTAAAATCCCCTTCACAATACTATCATTACAAATGATTACAATATATTGTATTATAACATAAAAATACATTAATTTGTTAATGAGAGACAATATTTGGATAGAGAAGTTTTAAGATTATAATTGTGTACTCCTTAATTTCTATTGTATAGAAAAAAAGAACTTTCTATATAATAAAAAAAGGATAGATTAAAAAATAATCTATCTCTTTTAAAAAATTTAAATGTTTTTTATCCATTCATTATAAATGTCAGGTCTTTCTTGTTTGACGATTTTCATAAATTTTTTTGAACATTTGATTTTTCTGAATCCTGACATCATATGTTTTGGATAAGCTTCTACATGCCAACAATTACTTTTTAAACCCAGTACTTTTATTTTCTTGTTTTTTTGAACATAAATATGAGATACTCCAGTATCTAGTCTAGTAAATTTGAGTTTCTGAAATGTGCTATACATTTCAAGTATGTTAAGAGCTAGCTCTTTGTCCATGGTGTTATGTTTCAAATAGTCTATTATACATTCGCCGTCCACATATTCTCTAATTAAGTATCCTAGTCTGTATTCATAGATTTTAGGAAATACATTGTATCTATATCCATATCGTAAAATTAAATATTCTCTTCTGCATTCCTTATAATTTTTACATATTTTAAGTGTCCTATTATTTGGCAATAAGTAGACACTTTTTTTTCGGCTTTTATAAAGAGTTTCGTATTTTTCAAGTGAGTTAAAAGGATAATAATCAGAGCTCATAATATTACCTCATATATTTATAATACCTTATTAACAATATATTCAATTACTACTTATTTTGATAAAGATTTTTTAAAAAGAGCTTGTACTTTTTATAAAATAACACCTGGGATATTAAAATGTTCAGTTGGTAATTTGTAATTAAGGATGATTTTGCTAAGTAAATTAGTTTAGTTCAAATAATAAGAGAATAAATCCTTGACACACAGAAAATTATATATATAATAGGAAATAAATGAATATAGAATAAACTGAGATGAAGAGGAGTAAAGATAAACACTTATATAGAGATGAAAGTTCACCGGCTGAAAGACTTTCTATAAGAAATATCTTGAAGGTAGCTTCGGAGTTTTTTTACTGAATAATAGTAAACTATACGAAAACTTAATTTGTACTTGTACAAAACTTTATGGGTTAAGAAGTTATGGACACGTAAAAATTATGTTCAAGTAGTTTATCGAGAGTAGGTAAAGACGGCAGAGTCGTTAAAATATTGAGAGCTCAAATTTTTGTGATTTGAATTTGAGAATTAAGGTGGTATCGCGCGCAGTCGTCCTTTTGGGGGATTGCGCTTATTTTATTTTTTGCATACTTAAATACAGTTTTGATGTAAATAGTTACGAGAGAAAATATGAATGCACAATGCACAATGCATAATACACAATGCACAATGCACAATTAAGGA
>DAOUPR010000275.1 GCA_030626065.1 Clostridium sp.
AATCTATTTGGAGATTAAGGATGAAATACCTGATTTTCATTTTGAATCATATGAAATGGTGGTGAAAGGTTACATCATGCCCCACTGTAAAAAGGATTTTGAATATGAAGTTATACCTACTAAAAGAGGGGCTTTTAAATTTGGAGACATTCATATACGATATGAAAGCAATTTAAAGCTTTGTATGAAACAATTTAAAGTTTCCTTGCAAAGAGAGTATAAGGTATATCCAAATCTTCAAGATTTAAAAAAATATAGATTAGCTGCATATAATAGCAAGTATAATCAAATAGGGCAAAAAGCATTAAAGATTCCTGGTAAGGGGACTCAATTTGAAAGTTTAAGAGATTATGTTTTAGGGGATGAATATCGTAAAATAAATTGGAATGTTACAGCAAGGGAGAATAGACCAATTGTTAATCAATATGAGCCCGAAAAGAATCAGCATGTATATGTACTTATTGATACGGGAAGACCCATGAGCTATTCTGTAAGGGGATATAATAAACTTGATCTAGCTATTAATACAGGTTTATTATTATCGGATATTGTAAACCAAAATGGAGATAGGTCAGGACTTATGGTTTTTAATACTGAGGTGAATAATTTCATAATGCCTGGTAAAGGTAATAATCATAGAAATAGTCTCATGGAAGCCCTATACCACATTGAACATACAAATAATACTTCAAACTATGAAGAGGCTTTTTATCATTTGAAGAAAAAGGAAAGACGAAGAAGTCTATTGGTTTTATTTACTGACTTCGACACTATTGAAGAAGCAGAAGAAATGGTGAAGGTTCTTGGTGTATTAGCTAAGAATAATATTGTAATGCTTATATTGATGAAGGATGAAAAGCTTGAAAAAATGATATCAATATCAGCAGATAAAGAGCAAGAGATTTTTAGTAAAGGAGTTGCCATTGAAATGCTTGGAGAGCGTAAAAAAATTATTCATAAGTTAAATGCAAAGGGCATTATGTGTATAGAATGTCCACCTGAAAAATTAGTCATGAATGTAATAAATAAATATTTATATATTAAGAACCGGATGTTATTTTAAAAATTGGGAATCAAGAAATAAAGAAGAAGTCCTATTGCTGTTACTAATGAAAATACTAATTTTGCACTTGGTGATATGGCAAGTGGTGTAAAGAATCCTTCAATAAGACCAGCAATAACAAGCATTAAAATAATACCGAAAATTAAATATACGGCTTCCTTTGCACCTTTGATGATTGAATGTTTTCTTGAATATTCCTTTGGAATTAAAATGGAACGAGCCATAATTAATCCAGCCCCACCGGGAATAAAAATTGCAGTTAATTCAGTTATACCATGGGGTAAAATCAAGGACCAATAACGTATAGGATTGCCATGGTGATAAACAAGACCTGTTAGCGCCCCAAGTATTGTGCCGTTGTAAAAGAGAACATAAATTGTACCGATCCCAAGGGTTATGCCAAATACAAAGGCTTTAAATGAAACTGATATATTGTTTACCATGATTATGCTGGACATTAAAGGATAATCTAAAGCTTCATGGGCATCCATTTCCCAATTTATATTTTCCAACATACTTTGAGGTAAAAAATATGATCCGTTTTCGGGATTAATTGTGACAAGGGTCAAACTTAAAATAAAGCCGAATAAAAAAATAAAGAAAGCCGTAAGTATATAACTTTTAAATTGTCTTATTTGCTTTGGAAATCCAAATTTAAAATATTCAATTATAGCAGAAAAATTGGTTTTTCTCACAGAATATATATGATTATGAGCTCGTCCAACTAACGAATTTAAATAAGGTATTATATCGCTTTTTACATAGTGGGTTCTAGAATAAGCAAGGTTATGGCTTGTTCTACGAAAAAGGTATAGAAATCTTCGTAATTGTTTTGGTTTAAGTTTTGAGACTCCTTTTTTATCCAATAAATCAGTAAGAGCTTTCAATTCTTCCCATGAAGATGAATATTTTTGTATAAATTGATTTTCTTTCAAAATTTATCACCTCTACTAAGATATTTTACCAAATTAACAAATAGAAATAAATGGTTAATTCCAGAGTTTGATTAAATAAAGATGAGTAATTAACTGTTATTTAGATTAAATTCTATTAGTTATTATCTATAGATTGGAGTGAAAATATGAAAATAGTAAAAATTACAACACCAGAAAATATTGAGGTCGAATATAGATTAGCTGGCTTAGGGTCTAGAGGTGCAGCGGCAGTGATAGATTTTTTAATTCAGGCAGCAATTATACTAGTTATCTCACTTACGATAATTGCATTTAAAATAAATCCCTGGGAATTAATCGATGAATATACTGGCTGGATAATAGGGGGGATTATATTACTTGTATGGTTTATAATCTATGGATATTTTATAATATTTGAAATGGTTATGAATGGAAAGACCCCTGGCAAAAAACTATTCAAGCTCAGAACCATTCGTAACAATGGTCAACCAATAACATTGAAGCATTCTATTATAAGAAATCTTTTTAGAATTATTATTGATACATATGGAGTTGGAATAATATTAATGTTTTTTTCAAAGGAGCATAAAAGAGTTGGTGACTATGTTGGGTCCACAATGGTGATTGTTGAAGAGAAAAAAGATGCCCCTATGGCTATAGGAGTAGGAAGAGAAAGAAAATATAATTATAAATATTCTATTACTAAAGAAGAATATCAATTATTAAAAGAGTATTATCAAAGAAAAAGCTCTTTAGGAGAAAGTAAAGCAATATTAAAGAAGGAGTTAGGAGAATATTTTACCAAGAAGCTTGAAGAAAATAAAAATGAAAGGGACTATGAAGAGTTTCTAAATGAAGTTGTAGAACAAGCAACGGTGCATAAATAGCCCTTTAGATAGTAAAAAAGTTAGGTGAACAAATTGCATAATTACCACCTAAAAAATTTTTCTGAAAAATATAGTCTTAAAAGCGCTAAAGATATACCACCAAAATATGTTTTGGTGGAAATAGTTAAATTAAGGATAATATTAGCATATGCAATTCTGATAAGTTAGAATTATGGAATTTCCTCAGGTATGAAAAACTGATAAACTTTAGGGGTTATACCTGTTTTTTTTTGCAATTCTCTAGAAAAAAAAATATCTCTTAAATATTATCAAAATATTTGGTAAAATCTTAATATATGAAACTTTCTACAAATTTCGCGTGTGATGATTTTTAAATATGAAGGGAGTTGAAGGTATAGTTTTTATAAATGTCAAAAGTTAATAAAAAAGGAGAATCAATATGGGGGACTATCTATTAAAGAACTTAGAATCATTAATTTCATTCAAAGCTTTTAAACCATTAGAGACAAAAGAAATAGATAATTTACTGAAGTGCTTTTTAGATTTAGATAAATTACAAAATAATGATACAAGAAGTTTTTTAAATAGTTCTTTGGATAGGCAACATCTATTAAAGTTACTGCTGAATAGAGAGATTTTAATTGGAATTCTAGAAGTACTTCCAGTAGGGATTCAGATAGTGGATACTAAAGGAATAACAAAATATGTAAACTCTCAGTTTTTAAATATTGTAGGTGTTGAATTAGAGGAAAGAATAGGGAAAAATATTTTTGAAGTATATTCTGAAGGTAGTCTAGCTAAGGTTTTAACAACAGGTAAACCAGTATCAAATTTAAAAATTAAAACTAAAGAAAGTTCTGTTGAACTTGTTGCTAGTGCATCTCCAATTTACTATAAAGAACAGATGGTTGGAGCAATTGCTATTGCAAACGATGTACAGGCAGTAATTACATTAACAGAAAAG
>DAOUPR010000201.1 GCA_030626065.1 Clostridium sp.
ACCATAGAGTAAAACAATCCTATAGATGCAAAGCTAATTATAATATTCGCTATTCTAAGTTCTTTAGTCTTTCGCATTTTCACTAATGTCAAAACAGAATAAAGTATCGTTCCTATCCATAGTGCATTCAAATAACCAAGGTAGCTATAAAAACGAGTCATATTCAATGTATGAACCTTAGTGAAGCCTATTCTAGTTAGGTTAAGTGTTGGTATATTAATCATCTCTGGGTAAAGATTAAAAATAATTAAAAATATAAATGAGAAAACAATTCCAGCTAAAGTTCCTATAAGGGATACAGCTTCTTTATCTGATGGTAGTTCATCTAGAGTTTTAGGGTCCCACTGTCCATCTATGCTCTTTCTTGCTACATAGCGACTTATACCTATAAACACAAGAGTTAAACCACCAATTCCTGATATAGCTGCAACAAAAGTATTTCCAAAGATAGCTAAAAACTCAAATAATAATGAAAATTGCTCCTCTGTAAACAATCTTATAGTAAAGCTAATTGTAAATGATCCAAGCATTGCAAAGAAAATTATTTTTACCAAAAGCAAATAAAGATCTGTTAGTTGAGGGCTAATAACATATCTATACTTTCCATATTCCTTAGCGATTGACGATGGCGATCCAAAGGATTTGAGAATTTCTGCTACTTCGTTTTCTTTTGGATTATTTCCATAGTCAGCATCTATTGTATCTAAAATGGTTGAGCGTAGTTCTTCGATTATTTCACTTCTGCATTCTCTTGGTAATTGTCTTTCTACAGCATATAAATATTTTTCTAAAATATCCATACTATTCCTCCTGTTTTAAATTTTCAAGCATATTCTCAATTGACTTGTTAGTTTCTTTCCATTCCACTAAAATTTTCTCTAGTATATTAGAGCCTTTCTTACTGATTATGTAATACTTTCTAGGTCTAGATTCAGAAGTATCCCATACACTTTCTAATAAACCTTGCTTTTCTAATCTACGGAGTAATGGATACAATGTGTTCTGCTCTATTGAAATACCTGCATTCTGTAGTTTACTAATCAGTGAATATCCGTATTCTTTTTCCTTTAAGTTAAGAAGTACAGTCATAACCAATGTACCTCTTCTTAATTCTTGTAATATATTGTCTAAAGTACTTTGAGCCATTTTGAAACCTCCTTTATTACATTATATAGTGTGACACACAGTATTGTCAAATATAAAATATTGTCATCACACTTTAAAAGCAACTTCGGACAGTGCATATCCTTAGAAACATCTTGGAGGGCAGTTAACTTTTAGTAAATGTTAGCAAGCTCAATACTAGGGTCTCACTAAAACCTCAGGGGTCCAAATATTAAGTGGTGAATTTCAACTTTTTAAATCAGACTATACGGATAGGCTTAGAGTCAAGTAAGTAATCAGGCTGTCTCATTAGGAGCACTATTACTTATAAACAATAATGTACTAAGTTTACAATTTATTAATTAGCACCGGTGCTTTTTGTGAGGAGCTACAGGTGAGGAACATGCTTTCACAAATTTCTTTGGAACTAAAAATTTGCTTGTACATAGCTCTTAATCAATAAAAAAATATATTGAAAGTATCTATAGACACTTTATTTAGTGAATAAAAAAAGTCTTGACATTATAAAATAAAATATTACAATAAATATATAGCCTGTACCATATAAAATAACTAATTAAATAAAAAAAGGGGGTAAAGGTAAAATATTGTGATTTATAATATAAATTTTAAATAAATAACTATAGATGAATAACAATACAAAATATACAGAAGTAAATAGCGAGGTGAACAAATGATTTATTTTATAATAATAATTATTTTATTAATTATTTTATTATTAAGTGGTTACTATATTACAAAAATTACACTATATCCTACTACTGATAAATATGATGAGACCTACAATAGAGAATTAAGTGATGGATACTTCGATGACCTTTATTATAAAAATCTAGAAAAGCAAGAAGTTTATATTGATTCAGATTATGGTTATAAACTCCACGGGATTTGGTTTCCAAATAAAGATTCTAAAAAGACTATAATAATTTGTCATGGCTATACCATAAATCTAAATGGAGCTATCAGGTATATGGACATGTTCTATAAAAGAGGTTTTAACGTCCTACTTAATGACCACAGATTTCATGGTAAAAGTGGCGGTGAAAATTGTTCTATGGGATATTATGAAAAAGTAGATTTAAAAAATTGGGTTACTTGGGTGAAAAACAAGGTAGGAAAAGATTCACTTATTGGAACTCATGGTGAATCAATGGGTGCTGCCACAGTACTTATGCACGCAGCAATAGATGACAGACTATCATTTGTTATAGCTGATTGCCCATTTGAAAGCGTATACCAACAATTTAAATATAAATTAAAATTCGATTACAAGATTCCAGCTTTTCCATTTTTGAATTTTGCAAATTTATTTACTAAAATAAAAATTAAAACCTTCTATAAAGATATAGCTCCTATAAAAATTATAGAAAATGTAAACATTCCCATTTTATTTATTCATGGAGATAGTGATACTTTTATTCCGTATTCTCATACACAACATATGTATGATTTGAAAAAAGGACCAAAACAACTTTATTTAGCAAAGGGAGCAGACCATGCTCAATCTTATTTTGTTAATAAGGATGAATATAGAAAAGTTGTTTATAAATTTTTAGATTCTATGGATATACTATAGAGTTTTCAGTTTAACTATTTATTTATACATGTTTAAAATTGGTTGAAGCGTCTAGATTTTAAACAAGTATAAATAAAGTTTCACAATGGAAACTCTTTATAAGAAGCATAATACAAATATAATTTTAAGGGGAGAATTAGTAATGAAAAAAGTAAATGCACTAAAATCTAAAATTTGTTACGCATGTGGAGATATATATGGCGGTGGATCATTTTTTTTAATCGGTGTATTATATCTAAATTTTTTAACAGATATAGTTAAGATAACACCAGCTTTAGCCGGTAGTATATTCTTGGTTGGGAAAATATGGGATGCAATATCAGATCCATTGATGGGTATGTTGTCAGATAGAACTAAATCTAAATATGGTAGAAGAAGAATATATTTTTTAGTTGGTATAATACCAATATTTGTATCCTTCGCTATGTTATGGTTTACAATAAATACTGAATCTCAAATAGCTTTATTTGTATACTATTTAATTAGTTATATATTCTTTAGTACAGTTGCTACTATGATAATGATTCCATATAATTCAATATTACCTGAGATGACTACAGATTATAAGGAAAGAACATCTTATATAACAATTAGACTAATGTTTTCAAACGTATCAGCTGTTTTATCTGGAGTACTTCCTATGATAATAATAAATAGTTTTGGTACTAATGTTAAACGAGGTTATGCAGTTATGGGAATAATATTTGCGTTATTCTATGCATTACCATATATACTTGTTTTCTTAGGAACGTTTGAAAATGAAGATATAATAGCTAATGAAAAATTTGAGAAATTAACCTTTTCACATTTTGTAAACGAATTTAAGGCTACTTTTGTAAATAGAAGTTTCAGAACATATTCAGGTTTCTTTATAGCGGGTCAAACTGCTGTAGATTTTGTAGTAACTATATTTATTTACTACCTCACTTATTGTTTAGGAATGAAAGAACAATTTTCACTTGTTTTAGGGGTGCTTTTATTAGTACAAATATTATCTATGCCTATTCATATGAGGATATCAAACAAATTTGGTAAAACAGCACCTTTAAAAATTGGATTACCTATTTGGGTATTAGCTCTGTTAATATCTCTTGCAATAAGTTCTAGTAGTAGTCCTATATTTATTTTCATAATCGCAATTTTAACTGGTTTTGGATGCTCTGCTTCAATTTTTGTTCCATGGTCTATTTTCCCTGAGTTAGCAGATATAGATGAATTAATAACTGGAAAAAGACGAGAAGGCGTATATTCAGGAATGTCAACATTGATAAGAAAAATAGCCCAAGCAGTAACATTATTCTTAATAGGTGTTCTTTTAGATGTTATTGGTTATGTACCAAATGTTACTCAAACAAGTTCTACTGTTTTAGGATTAAAATTAATATTTGCTGTAGGACCTATGATTTTTATAATAATGGCACTTTATTTTGCGACTAAATATAAAATGACTGAAGATAAATACGATATACTAAAAAATGAAATAGATAGAAGGAAAAACAATATGGGACCATCTAAAGATGCCAATACTATAAAAGTATGTGAAGAATTATCAGGTATTAAATATGATAAATTAGGTCTGAAATAATTATATAGCTAAATTTATTGACAGAAGACTAAGTTTATCATATGCTTTTCATGAAGGTGAATATTATGAATAAATTTTATACTGCAAATAAAAAATTAATAAAAAAAATTAATTCCACAGCTATTTTAAATGTTATTAAGAAAAATGGACCTATATCTAGAGCGGAAATAGCAAAAATTTTGTCATTAAATCCTGCAACAATATCGAGTAATGTCAACGATTTGATTGAATTTAGACTAATAGAAGAAGTTGGTAGTGGTACATCTAGTGGTGGACGAAAACCAATTCTTCTTAAAATTAATAGTGAAGATAATTTTATAATTGGTGTAAATACTCAATTGACGCATGTTGATGTAGCTATTGTAAATATGGATGGAAAGATAGAGAAAAAAAATAGTTATGGATATAAATTTATAAATAATAAATTGGATTGTGATAGTGTCCTTGATATAATGATAGAGGCTATTGAGGATATTATTAGCTCATCTAATTTAGATATTAGTAAATTTATTGGTATTGGATTAGGTATTCATGGTCTTGTTGACTCTAAAGAAGGGCTATCAATATTTGCTCCAGCTTTCGAGTGGCATAATATACCAATAAAAAGTATATTGGAAAACAAATTTAATATTAAAGTTATTATTGATAATGATGTACGTGTAATGGCACTAGGGCATAAGTGGTTTGGTGAGGCAACTACAAATGACAATTTTGCACTTATTAATCTAGATGAAGGTATAGGTGGAGCATTAGTTATTAACGGCGAATTATACTCTGGAAAAAACTTTGGAGCAGGAGAAATAGGTCATATAAAGGTAACTAAAAGAGAATATAATTGCCACTGTGGTAATAAGGGGTGCTTGACAACAGTAGCAAGTGAAGAAGGTATTGTTAAAAGGGTAAAAGAGAATGTAATTAAAGGAAAAAAATCTATATTTTCTACTGAAAATATTAATGATATTACATTTGAAAATATTATTAAAGCAGCCAATAATAATGATGAATTGTCATTAGAAATGATTAAAAATGCAGGGAAATATATAGGTAGAGCAATAGGAATATTAATCAATGTTTTTAATCCTGAAAAGGTAATTCTAACTGGTGATATTTTATTAGTGAAAGACATTATACAAGATGATATTTCTAAATACACCTATGATTGTAGCATTAACGATAACTATAATAAAACTGAAATTGTTTATTCTTGTAAAGAGGATTTGAGTGTAATTAGTGCTGCAACTTTAGTTTTGAATGATTTATTTAAAGTATGATTACATCAATCATATTTTAGAGCAAGTTCGTCAGTTTCACTTTCTCACTAGGAGCACCGGTGCTTGTTAACTATGTTAATCAGCACCGGTGCCTTTGGTGGTGATGTAATTGTATGTTTTTCGAGCTTATTAAGATTGCATCAAAGCAAGGAATGTAACTATTGCGGGCTGTATCATTGTTTCAAGTATCATTTCTGTTTTTCTTTGATCGTTCTGATTTTATTCCCGATGATGCTTATGCCAAAG
>DAOUPR010000078.1 GCA_030626065.1 Clostridium sp.
CATAGCCATCAACCTAAGAATACAATTTTATTCCAATGCTTGATGGCTATTTTAATTTATACAATTAGAAATTAAATATTGTGATAATATTTAATTTAACCCATTTTATTCATAAAGGATTTCAATTTTTGTATGATAAATAAACCCACAAATATTTTTGTGAATTTGTTTTATTAAAGGAAATTATTTCATGTATTAACTTGCCATTTTTAGCAATTCATCTTCTGTTATTTCAACATCTTTTAGTATAAATAATGATGTTTTACGACCTTTTTTCTTTGATTTTATGCCTAGCTTTTTTATAGAATTATAGATTTTTATTAGTAGGTTTGCTGCTACAAATTCACTTTTAAATAGTTTTAATCTTAAAGGCCGAAAAAACTCTTGAACTATTCCGAAGGACTTTATTTCACTTATTTCTTTGTTTTCATTTAAATAAACTAGCTTTCTAGAAGTAAATACAATTGATAAGGTCAGCAATATAGCTATTAATCGACCGTATAGAAAACATTGAAATCTTTCTATTTTAGTTTTCTTTATCTTATCAATATTAAAAAGTGATTTCCATATTTTAAAGAAAATTTCGCATTGCCATCTTAATGAATACATATCATGAACTTTTAAAGTATCTAAAATTTCAACAGGAGCATTAGTAACATATACGTTAATGCTAGCCCATTGTTCATTTCTTTTACTTGCTACCCTTCTTTGTTTTTTAATTTCTTCATTATGTTTATCTTCTCTTTTCCTCTTGTTTTCTTCTGATAATTTAGTTACAATTAATCTAGTTTTAATTCTATTTTTATTTGTGTTCCCTAAATAGATTTCTGGAAGTTCCAATGTTTCGCCTTCGGCTAAAGGCTCTGTGAACTTGTAGATATCTATTGGGGAATATCTTTGTCTTATAGTTGATTTTCCTTTAAATCCATACTCTATAACTTCTTCTCTTTTAAATAAATTCATATTTATTTTAATCTTTGATATGTAGTATGCTTGTTTAGATTCAATAAATTTCAAATCTGCTATTTTGAAATAACCCAAATCTTTTAGACACAAATCTCCTTTCTTAACTGTTTCCTGTAATTTAGGAATATATGATTGATCATTTTTATAACCTTTCATTACGTCACAGAGTATAAATTCACCCGATAACAAATCAAATTGCAATTGTACTTTAACTTCTGATTTATGACTAGAACCCTTATATTCTTTTTTGTGTTGATCTGGAAGCCTGATTCTAGTAGAATCAGCAACTGTAATCCTTTCAAACTTCGTTTTTAATAGTTGTTCCTCCTCACTTAGAACTTTATTCTGTATTTTCATCATTTCATTAAACATGCTTCGCATAAAATCAACAGCTCTTGAATTAAATCTATTATTCAAAGCCTGAGGACTTATTGATGCATCTTCATTTGAATTTAATCTGGAACATAATTTTACAAGAGTAGCTGTACATAAATCTTCTCCCGAGAATGTACATAGACTTAAAAATTTGTCTTCTGTAAGTTTACTTTTTCGTTTCACAAATTGATGCTTTAAAGCCATTTTTTCAATTACTCCAGAGTCAAATAATTTCTGTAAGTTTCTAGTTAGAATTCTTAGTTTTTTATTCATATATTAACATCCTTCCATTTTGAATAAGCTAAAAATCATATTTTTATGGTTTTTAGGCTTATTATTTGTTGTGTTTTACATAAAAGTAATATATAAACTAATTATATAATATTTGCATATTAAACAAAAAACAAAGAGTGGTTTATAACCCTTTATATGGGATAAACCACTCTGATTTAAGAAATTTATTTTTTATTGTAATCTAATAGGTAACATCTAGATTTGTTATTTTACATAAATTGGTTCTGTTAGGTTGATGGCTATGGGGGTGTAAGACTAAGACCCCTAGGGTATATGAACAAATATTTACAATTTATTAATAAAATGTTATTCACCCCTAGGGGTCTTAGTGAGGAAGCTGAGCTGACGAACTTTCTATTTGTAGTTATCAGGATTGTATTTCTTGTCGTGAGCCTTTTCACCACGACTTCGAGTTATATCCTTATATGATCGTGATTTGATACCGGCATCTTTCTTACAGATATGAGTGTTAAACAGTTTGTTTAAAGCCGCCATATCCTTACTGATTGTGTAAGAAGCAACCAATAAATGAATTCCTATCGTCATCCATTTATTAGCAACACCCTCGAGGGTCATGAACAATTTGTTAATGATTCACAAATTTAAGAAGTTATCTTAAAAAATTCAAACCATAAATAATTCAGCCTCACAACTTTGAGACTGAATTATTTTTATATACAGATATATTTGAATCACCTCTCCTAATAATGTAAAATTTATGTATAAGAAAAACAATCCTTCTATCATAGAAAAGAGGAATAGTGTATGGATACTAATTTACAGAGATATTATTCGAATTATAAAAATCAATATAAAAGTACAGCGCAACTTACGAGAGTTATTTCAGAGAGACAAAGACCCTCTAGGATATTTGTGTATCATATTCTTTCAGCTAAAGGATATAATTCTAGATCTTCTTTTTTCAAGCGATTTTCTAAAGCACTAAGAATGAATCTGTATTCTTTTTTAAAACCTGAAACATTGTTTGCAATTTTAATACTTGTATTATATTTATCTTTAAATTCAACATATTTCTCTGCCAAATTTCCCATTTCATTTATATATGCTATAACCATTTTTTTCATAGCCGCATCGCCTTTTTCATTAAGAGTTGGATATAGCGATTTGTCTTCAATACTTAAATGAATCCTTAATACACCTGCTAATTGATTGATATTTTTAGCAATTATTTTACCATCATTTTCATAATCGTTTTTTGAACTAACTTATTAGTTTCATTTATAATTCCATAAATTTTAGTGTGTTGTACATTAAATTGATTCATATTCATAATTTTCTTCTCCTTTTTTATAGTTCTATTGTAACGCATCACTAATTTGAATTTTTTCTTATAGAGCTTCAGCTATGGGGTATAGTTCTTGATCTTCTTTATTTAATCGGTTCAATAATTTACCAAAAATATAACTGTATTCTTTTTCAAACAAATCGATATTTTCATTAATCATCATACTTGAATGGAATTTTGTTTTAAACACGCTATACTCATTACTCAAATCTCCCATTTCTGAATTGTATACTTTGGCGATAGATTGAGCCTTTGTGTTATTACTCTTGATTAAACTCGGATAAAGTAACCGGTCTTCATTATCTAAATGAATTTCCAATATGCTTGCAAGTTGGCTAATATTTTGACAAATTATAGTACCGTGTTTTTTATAATCTTTCTTCTCTACAATTAATCTAGTTCTTTCAATTAAGGTGTAAATTTTATTGTGCTGGTCTTTTAAATCTTGTATAAACATAATATTTCCATTTAATATATTAATTTGGCTTTCATATTTTCGTCGCCAAAAGTCAATAAGAATAGTCACTAGATCTTTAAGTCCATTATCAAATTGAAGTCCCATATTCCTCATTGCTTCTTGTTCAATATAGTCCCAACTCAAGGATTCTCTGTAGGGTCTTGCAGAAGCCATTGCATCTATAGCATCACATAAAGCAAGTATCCTCCCTCCAATTTCTATTTCTTCACCTTTCAGACCATCTGGATATCCCTTTCCATCCCATCTCTCATGATGTTGTCTAACCATTGTCGAAATATCACTGAGTTGTTCACTTTCTCCAATAATATCAGCACTTATTGCTGGATGTTTTTTGATTTCCTTCCACTCTTCTTCTGTTAGTTTTCCTTTTTTCAATAAAGCATAATCAGGTACACCAATCTTTCCGATATCATGTAATTGACCTGCTATATGAATTTTTATAACATACCCTTGCTGCATTTTCAATTCCCTCGCGCATAAAGCAGCCATTTCACCAACTCTCAATGAATGACCTTTTGTATAATAATCACGATATTCAAGCGCTCTTACCATACATCTAATTGAATCTGAATAAAGATCACTTTTATTTATTCTATTTTCATTGCTATAGCGCTCTTTCATACTGCTCATTCCTTCTGTTTTTATTATTCTATTAAATTGTATCATAGTAGTATAATTAAAACCGTGATTTAAATCACATCAGAAAAAAGAACTCTTAGTAACTAGAACATGAATTGCTACCGTCCATCATGTTCTAGCAGCACCCCGCGGGTGTAAATTTTCATAATTGGAAATAGAAAAAATAAGTATAGAAATCATTGACATTAAAAATAACATATGTTACTCTTAACTAGACGACCGGTCTAATACATAAAAAGGAGATTACTATGAATAAAAAGATTAAAGAAATACTTGAAGCACATGAACTATTAAGAATTGCAACATTAGATAATGAAGGATTCCCAAATGTACGTTCTGTAGATTTTGCAAATGATCCAGTAGATGAATCTAAACTATATTTCACAACATTTTCTCAAACCAATAAAGTAAAAGAAATTGAAAAAAATAATGATGTTTATGTTCTTGTAGATAAATCTGCAAATAGCATCGAAGAATTAGCTCAAATAAAGTATATTAGAGGTACAGGAAAGGCATATAAGGTAACAGATGATGTGGAAATCCAGAATGCTATGGGATTATTGCTTAATAAATATCCATTTATAAAAGATCTTCCTGGTGATCCATCTATGATGAGTGTTTATAGAATAGATCTTAAATCAGTTAATGTTACTGATAATTCATTAGGTTTTGGTCACGTAGATACTTATGAATACAAATAATTGACCTTATTCAAACAAAGCATTATAATAGGCTTTATAGAAAGTGAATAGGGATGATATGAATAAAAAAGATGAAATTATTTTTACAGCTGCAAGACTTATGCATGAAAAAGGATATAATAATGTAGGTATCAAAAGTATTTTAGATGAGCTAAATATACCTAAAGGATCATTTTATCATTATTTTAAGAGTAAAGAAGAACTAGGTCTTGCCATTATTGATATTTATATTATGGATACTACTCAATGTTTAAATGGAGTGGATAAATCTATTGAGGGGTTAAAAAAATTCTTTAATATATTTTTTGACAGGTTGATTGAAATTAATATGCAAAATGGTTGCCCCATTGGTAATTTAATTATGGAATTGTCAGATGAAAAAGAATCCTTTAGATTAAAGCTATTGAAGTGGTATAGGCTGGTGCAAGATTGGACTATTGAAGTATTAGAAGCAGAAGGAATTAAAATTGCTGCAGAAAAGGCAAAGATTTTAATTGCTGCTTTTGAGGGAGCTATGCTTTTATCAAAATTGGATAAAAATGATAATCATTTTATGCTATTTAATAAGTATACTTTTGATGCTGTCATTAAGATATAATTATAAATAAATATAAAGATTTAAGAATTCAGCCTCACAAATTTGAGACTGAATTATTTTTAGTTACAGAGTTATTTGAATCAGGACAAAGACCCTGCATAGCCATCAAGGTTATGGATACTTTTTTACACATATATGGTAAACAAGGTTACCACGTACTACCTGATTTATGTAGAAATTTAAGAGCTTGCATATATAATGTTTTATGGAAATCCAGCATCGTATTTGATGCTGGATTTGTTTCTTTGAGATGTATTTATGTTTGATTGGTACACTTGCAAATTTTCTGGTTGCTTCAAAAAAATAGGCAGCTCTGTATGAGCTGCTATGATGGCTTGGATATGGTACTATATGGACACCCGGGCGCTTCCGATAAGTGAAGCTGACTTAAAGTTTGTTTAAAATCCTTTTTACTAGCTTATGCTTTGGATATTTCAAAACAGCATCTTTCTGTCCACTTTCGATAACTTTACCTTTATCCATAAAAATTATTTCATCGCTAATTCTTTCAGCTTGAAAAATATCATGAGTTATAACAATTACTGTTCTAATTCTTGTTTTCATATCCGTAATTAGTTTTTCTGCATTGAGAGTACTTTCTACATCCATTGAAGCTGTAGGCTCATCTAATAAAGTAATTTCAGGTTCCAAAATGGCTGTTCTTAGTAGTGCTACCTTTGAGCTTTCGCCACCTGATAAAAGCTTGGCATTTTTCTTCATCAAATGATCTATATCAAAGTAATCAGAATACTTATTAAACCTATTAGAAATCTCATTCTTATCCATTTTTCTAAATAATAGACCTTTGATAATATTTTTTTCTACAGTTTCATTAAATAGATAGGGGTTCTGATTTAAAATAGAAATTCTATTTAATCTATCCTCCATCTTATTAGAATCATCATAATTGATATAACCGCTGGTCAATTTTTCAATCCCATCTGTACATTTCATTAAAGTACTTTTACCGCTTCCATTACAACCTAATATAGAAATGACTTTTCCTTCTCTTATCACTAAATTTTCAATATCTAAAACTTTAATATTGTTATATTCTTTTACTGCATTTTTATAAATAATCTCCAAGTTTATCATTCCTTTAGTCAACGGTGCTCTTTTTCAAGAAATTCAATATATAATTAATAATAAATGAGATACTAAGTAATACTATCCCTATGAATATAGCACCTTCAAAGTTTCCTTTACTAGTTTCTAGTGCAATAAATGTTGTCATCACTCTAGTATGCCCTTTAATATTCCCTCCAACCATTATAACTGCACCAACCTCTGAAATTGCCCTTCCAAAACCAGCAGCTATTACAGTTAGAAGTTGAATTCTACATTCCAAAAATATACTAATGAGAATATCCTTTTTTCCAGCACCTAGGGAAATACAGGTATTTTTAACCTGTACAGCTTTAGTAGAAATAGAACTTACACAAAGACCGTAAACAATAGGTAATACAAGTAAGCTTTGAGCAATAATCATTGCAGTGGGAGTAAACAATAGCCTTAGACTGCCTAGTGGGCCACTTCTACTTAAAAGAACATATATTAAAAGCCCCATAAGCACAGGTGGCAAACTCATAAGAGTATTTGTTATTCTTAAAATCATCTTTTTAAGTTTGAAGTTATTTAGCGCTGTATAGATTCCGAAGGTAATACCTATTAATGATGATATTACTGTTGAAGTAATAGAAACAAATATTGAAAGTGTAACCACAGGAATCAATTCATTAAAATTAATCATATATCATTTCCCATTTCGTATTATCTTATTTTGCATTAGGTGTAAATAATGCTTGTCCAAATTTCTCTATTCCATACTCAGCAATTAAGCCTTGAGCTTCTTCACCTAATATCCAATCTATAAATTCATTAGCTTCTTCTTGTTTTATATCATTTTTATCTGGGTTTAATCTAATTACCCCATATTGATTGTACAAAATATCATGTTTTTCAGTAACAACCTCAAGTTCTAAATCATCCTTCATAGAAAGATAAGTTGCTCTATCTGTTAAAGTATATCCTTGCATCTCATCTGTCATTTGAAGTACATCTCCCATACCTTTACCTGCTGAAACATACCAATCTCCTGCTGGCTCTACTCCTGCCTCAGCCCATAGTGCCTTTTCTTTTGTATGAGTTCCAGAATCATCTCCTCTAGAAACAAAAGTAGCACCAGTCTCTGAAACTAATTTTAAAGCTTTCATAGGATCTGTGTTTGCATTTTCTTTTAACCCAGCTGGATCTTCTGCAGGGCCAACCATAACAAAATCATTATACATTACATCATATCTTTCTAAACCATAACCTTCTTCAATAAATGCTTCCTCTTTTGATTTTGCATGTACTAATAAACAATCTGCATCTCCATTTTTTGCAAGCTCAATAGCAGCTCCTGTTCCTTTAGGAACAACCTTTACTTCTATACCTGTTTCATCTTGAAAATATGGTAATAGGTAATCTAATAATCCTGAATCATATGTACTTGTAGTTGTTGCCAATATAAAGCTCTTTTCTTCTTGCTTACACCCTGTTGATAGCACTAGTACACTTACTAGTAAGATTGTTGATAAAAACAATGACAGGATTTTTTTCATTTTTACACCCCTTTTAAGTAAATTATTATGTAAAAGAGAAAAAATATTTTATTTTAATAATATCTTCTCTCTAAACATGGACTGAGTAGTCGTTTTCATTTGCGTCTAAATAAAAATTTTCTTCCTTTAGGTAGTTTTCTCTTTTAACAAACTATTTTACTAAAATAAAGTATACGTAAATATAGATTAATTGTCAACTTTTATCATTTATTGTTATAAAAAGAATTGATACTATTTGGTAACTTGAAATAATGTTGTTCAAAACAATATGTCAATTAACTTAGACAAAGACTCTCGGGAGCACGTCCAGCTAACTGGACTATACTAGCTGGTGAAAGTCCAGTAAAGGTAATCGTCAAGGAGCCTTTTAGCTATCCACTATGCATATAAGAAATTATATGTGTAAAGTGTGGTGATAAAGTGTTCGAAAGAATGTAAGCAAAAGTACAGGTTGTAATATAAAATGAATCCTGCCGTATCGTAAGGTTAGTAAGAGGAAGTCGAGCCTTGCCTCAGAAGGCGAAGACCATGGAAGATGGGAAGAACCTGAAATGCACCATCGAAGTGGACCGTATAAGGGGAGCGACATGTATTGAAAGTATAGTTTGGAATTGGAGAGACCTTCCTTTGCACAGCGTAGCTGTAGAGTAGATGCATATAAGTCAGCGGACGAAATTGTAATCTTGCAAAGAAGGAGTCGGAGGAGCGCATAGTACCAGTAATAAAAGATAGAATAGTACAGATGGCAACTAAAATAGTGATTGAACCTATTTTTGAAGCAGATTTCAAAGAATCATCCTTCGGATTTCGTGTCAAAAGAAATGCCCATGATGCCATAGAAGTAATAAGAAAAGAATGCAATAAAGGTGGTTGGTGGGTATTAGATGCTGATATTAAGAATTATTTTGGTAACATAAACCACGATAAATTAATGATATTGGTAGGATAAAGAATATCCGATAGGAGGGTATTGAAATTAATTGAGAAATAGCTAAAGTGTGGTGTCATGGAAGCTGGTAATTATAGTGAAAGTATAGTCGACTATCCTAAAGGTGGCTCAATTAGTCCGTTGTTATCAAAATAATGTAAAATTTATATATGATAAAAATCAATCTTTTTACGTGCTGTATAATAGGAAAGACAAAAATAAAGGAGTATAACATATGGTGAAATCAATTATGAAAGATATATTTTTTCTTAATCAAAAATCGGAACTTGCTACAGAAGGGGATATGCAGGTAATACAGGATTTACTTGATACGCTTAAAGCAAATGAAGAAGGTTGTGTAGGATTGGCAGCTAATATGATTGGCGTTAAGAAAAGAATTATTGCAATAAACATGGGATTTGCGAGCGTTGCTATGGTTAATCCTGTTATAGTGAATAAGTCAGGAGAATATGAAACAGAAGAGGGCTGTTTATCGTTAATAGGTGTCAGGAAAACTATTAGATATAAAGAAATAGAAGTGGAATATTTAGATTCAGGGTTTAAAAAGCGAAAGAATAAGTACACAGGATGGATTGCCCAAATTATTCAGCATGAAGTAGACCACTGTAATGGGATAATAATATAGAAAAAATCTATATCATTAACTTAGTGCAAATGATATGACGGATTGAAGTTTTAAGGGGAGAGCAAGTCTGCCTACCGGAAGACAAAGTCTCTCGGGGGGGATGAAGAAATATTTACAATTAATTCATAATTTGTTCTTTACCCCTAGGGGTCTTAATGACAGAAGCTTGTCCTACTAGTTCGCTAACCAGATCTTCATTTAATTTTATAGAATGCTTACTGTCTTGAAGCACAATATACATATCTTCAGTCAACACATGTGTTTGTTTTGTTTGTGCTTTTATATTTTTAAGAATATTTTCTTCATTGTTCACAAGAATCAAGACATTACTAGATTCTTCTAGTGATTTACTAGCATTATTTAGAATCTTCATTATTTCTTTACTATTTTTCAAAGTTATATTTGTTTCACTATCAATTTCTGTTTTAATTTGTGTCATATTGCTCCATACTTTTTCTGTCATATCAAACATATTTGAAATTAAAGTATCTATCTCTTTAGTAGCAAATGATGTTTCTTTGGCTAGCTTAGTGATTTCGTTTACAACAATTCCAAATTCTTTACCTTCATCACCTGCTCTTGCAGCTTCAATTGCTGCATTTAATGATACTATTTTAATTTTCATAGATATTTTATTTATCATTCCAGTAATTTCTGCTACCTTTTGTGAGTGCTTCAATAATTTATCTACACTATCTGCTTGATTATTTACAAGTTGTGATATATTCCTCATTTCTAAAACTGTATTTTTCATAACTTTATTTGCTTCAGTAGCTGACTTTACAGTTTCTTCGGATTCATTAAAAGCTATCTTTGATTTTTCAGTTATTATTGATGCCATCTCTACTATTTCTTCAGTAGAATTGAGAATAGTATATGAAATTTCTCTAATATCATTTTCTTTATTTTCTAATTGATTAGTAGATAATCTTATTTGTTGCAAATTATCATATAATGATGAACTTGTTTCTTGTATGCATGACAGTATTTCAGAAATTTTTTTATTAGAAATTTCTGATTTAGATTTACTGATACCTCCCAAAAGAGCAAATATACCTAAAAAAAGAGGAGCAGAATCAATCATAAAAAGTACCTTATTATTTAAGTGAATAATTTTTACTGATTCTAATGAAAAACTGATATTGTTTATAAATATTTCAAAAACAAATGCCCCTAAAGGGAACATTATACCAAATATTACCCCGATTAAAGTATATTTAGTAATTATTTGAGATTTAACTGTTTCTTTTTGTGCTTTCAAACTTATGCCTCCTTATAGCAGCTATAAATGCTTTAATAAAAATATTATTGAGCTCACAACATTACTTCAAACCTAGTTATATTATTTTCTATATATGTTCTTATTTCTCTATTATAAAGGACTACAATACTCTTTATAATAGGTAGTCCAAGCACGTTTCCATATGTTTTTTAACTTGCTTTATGAAATTAATAGACTAGTATTATATAAGGTCAACTTCACTTTACTTGAGTTTTTCTTAAATCTACTATAAGTATATCATATTTGAACAAATATTTACAATTAATTCATAAATTGTTTTGACCCCTAGCAGATTGTGCATAAATTAAAAATGCTTGCAAGTTTCAGGAGTTAACTTTCATTTTCTTTTGAAAAATAAGTAGTTTATCTGTTCATTGTAGGGATTAGCAGTTGAAAATAATGAATTTGC
>DAOUPR010000037.1 GCA_030626065.1 Clostridium sp.
CTGTTGATTTTAGCAATAGGACCATTTCCTTCTTTAGGAGTTAAATGGGTAGCTATGGCAAAGACCTAATAAAAAGATATTGAATTCAAATATAAATAGGGGTTTGCCAGGTGCACTCCAAAGTGGTTTGTCTACAAAGTTTTGTAGGGACAAACTGTTCAAGATAAGTGAAATTATAACAACAAAGTAAGTTCAATAAATGAACTTGCTTGTTTTTTTGACTGATTTAAATTTTTTAGCAAACCCTTGTATACAACAAAGTGTATTGCTAATGATGTTATAATTATTATATAAAGAAATATTTAAAAGGGGATAGTTAAATGAATATATTATCAATAGCTATTATTTTATTTGTTTTGTTAGAAACATCAAATGTAATTATTTTATATTTTAAGCCTGATTCCAAGTTGGGAAATGGTGTAGCAGTATTTAATGCTTGGGAGAGTTCGAAAAAGGATGCTGAGATGCATGAATTTGTTAAATATCTGGTTTATTGGGTAGCAGGAACAAAGTTAATATTTATTGTCCTGTTAATAGTTATCTTATTAACAGCAGGGCAAACAACAAAATTATTAAGTGTAATTGCCTTAATACTTTCAATAGTTTCTTATTATTGGAGGTTACATCCAATTATTAGAGGGTTAGATAAAAGAGGCCAAATTACACCTTCGGGTTATTCAAAGACTCTTGGCAAAATGATAGGCGGATTTATTGCTGTGTTTTTTTTAGCATTACTTTTATCATTTATTTTTTAGAAGGATGAATGAATATGTAATAAGTTCTAAAATAATAAAAAACCACCTTTTAAAAGGTGGTTTTTATTATTATTATCTAGCTAATGATTTGATTTCTTTATAGCTATCAAGGTCTGTATAAAGTTCTTCTGTAATTGGATTACGTTTTGTTTTAACAATTTTGTAAATATAGTATCCAAATACTACGATATTTGCTATTAATGCAAGTAAGCTTGCAATAAATAAAGGTGTTGAGTTATGTGTTGATTTAACTGCAAATCTAGATGTATCAATGAAACCTGGATAAGTCATTGCAAACATACACCATACTGCAAGTGTTTGTGCACGATGTTGTAACCAAGCACCCTTCTTAATAAAGAAAGCTGCAAATGTAGGAGCTAACAACATTGGTATACCAGCATAGAAAGAGTGATCAGGTATACAGTTATATGTATATGCAAAGTTCCATAAATCATATGCTACAATCCAAAACCATAACATGTCAGGCCATAACATAGCTTTAGTATCATCTTTGCTGACACTAATTCCAACCCAGCCTGTAATAGTAATAATACATAAGATACCGGCAATTCCATTCATAAGATTCCAAGGACCGCTTACAGTCATCATTCCATCAAATATTTCGTGATCAAGTTTCAATCCGTAAAGTTGGAAGTCACGTGCTACTGCTTCACAAATATTGATTATTAAAATAAATGGTGTTAAAAATAAAAACCACTTTTTACTACTTGCACCTTTCAAGTGTCCAGTTAGCCAGAATATTATAGCTGCTGCTAGTGATGAATATACTTTAGCATAATGGAACCAATCGTTCACGCTTGTACCTTCTGTAGTTTTAGGCCATACAAACAAAGTAAGTATTATTGGTAATGCGATAAAAATTAATAAGAATCCCGCTTCATATCTGCGACCTATTTCATTAAATGCAAGTAGAACAACAAATACACCTAGTGATACAAGCCAAGTTGTTAAAGGTTGTGCTTCGAAAAAAAACATAAATATTTCCTCCTAAGTAATATATAAATTTAGTAGTGCTTTATTATTAAAGATACTACTCTTGCTAACAAATACTAAAAGTACCTGTGCTAATTAATATCTATAACAATAATACGATTTTTATTAAACAGAGTAAATTACCAATTAAGGTTTATTGTGAAAAATTGCAACAAACCCTAGCGTTTGTGAAAACTTAATCTTTAACCTTTATTTTACAACCTTTAAATTCGATAAATTACCCTCACCAAACAATGTGCTAATATACCTTAAGTATTGCAGTAGCAGCGTTATTTGATAATTCGGAAAGTGCCTGGAATTCTTATAACTAAAAAAGAGCAGGGTTTCCCTACTCTTTTAGACTTATTCTATTATTTAATACTTACCAAAATCCGAATCATTTAGTGATATTTTTTTAATTTGCTTTGTATCTATTGTATCTTTAGTTCCTTTATTCTTTTAATTATAATAAAAATTCCATTAATCTTTTTGTTAGTTATTATACACTTAGATCAAGCCTCTTCCTCTACAGTATGAATTAATCCATATCCTAACTTTTGAGAGAATTTCAATAGACAAGTTTTTATGCTTTTAATCATTTTTGAAGTTAATCAAACTTTGATTCTACTTCTTTATTTTTTATATCTTACTAATTTTATTTTAAATGAAGGACATTTAAATTCAATAGATACTTCATCAACCATCATTCCAACTAAATTTAATTCTCCTCCTTTAATATCTTCTCCTGCTAACTGCCAATAATATTCTTCCATTTCACTTTGTCTTTGAACATTAAGCAAATCTTTAATTCGTTCTATTTTTTCAGCACTGCAATCTAATTGGTATGATTCAGCAACTACAATAAAAGCATCATCTTTATCTTCAATAGATATATTAACTTTCTTTGATGAATTTAAAAAACAAAAGTTTATAATTTCATCTACTATCTTAGCAACTTTTTGAACTTCATGTCTCATAAAATTAATCTCCCTTCTTAAAAGCATCTATAAGAGGTACTAATATCGCTGCAACAAGTCCTCCTGAAAAACCATTATTATATAAATTTATGCCTCCATGGACAACACCTACATTCATAACAACTGATAAATGTAAAAAGCCAGCCACCATTCCCATAATCGGACCATACTCTCCAGCTATAGGAGCTAATGTTGTACCAAATAATCCAGCTAATATTACTACAGTAGAATCAATATCCCATATTTTCAAAATAGCCCCTAGAAAAACCCCCATCATAATAGGTAGCGCATTTTTAGGATGTTTTCCAAAAGCTCCAAATCCAACAACAGTTAATAAGGCACCAACAATAGGTCCATTTAAAACTCCACCTAAAGCTATTACATATGCCAATGATAATATACCCATTATCCCCATATTTATGTATGTTGCGCCATATCCTCTAAGTTGTGTAAAATCAGCAACTAGTCTTCCGGAAAATCTAAAAATTTTCTTGTATCCTTTAAAACTTTTTCCATTAATAAGATACCCTAATACTACTAAAAAAATAAAGAATATAAAAAAGAATATTTTTAAAAACAAATCATATTCAGTTGATAAAACTTTCTGGGGTTCTATAACAAGGCCAAAACTTTTTAATAATGAGTTTATTAACATACCTAAAACCCCAGCTGTGAATCCAAGATTATATAAATTATAACCATCATGAATTCTAATCATATGAGATGATAAGGGAGTTATAACAAATCCTATAAACATGCCCAAAAGTATTCCTATAGGCACTGAAATTTGAATTGGTACTTGTAATCCAAAAGCCACTTCACTTACTATTGGAGCGAGAGCTGTAGAAAACATAATTGCCACTAAAACATTTTTAAATTCAATTTTCTGATATTTTACATACAAATATCCACCTAAATATACAGGCCAAACATTAAATATATTCTTCCCAAAAAATGAAAATCCAGTTATAGTAAAAATGGCTGCAATAAAAGCTCCATTTACTTTTAGGTTTAGTTTATATATTATAAAAATATTAATTGCCGCTAACAATGCTGCATTTACAAAAGTAGCCCCTATGCCTCCTATTTTTAAATAATCTGTCAACAATATATCTGGTGCTATAATTATGTCATATAGTCCTCCAAGAATATTAGCAGGAGTATCTATCAAAAATGCCGAAACGAACAAAACCGCTGGTAAAAATGATAGAATCAGCAAATTTTCTCTTCTACCTATATTAATTTCTTTTGTGTTTTTTTCTATCTTTTGCAATAAATATCAACCTCCATATATCAAAAATAAATTTAAAAGTATAATTTATTTTATTAAACCATTTATCTTATTTTTATTCAAGTAATAATGGTACTTAAAAAGTATTTTTAGCTTGAAAATCCAGCTTTTTAAAAGGAGCTGAAAACTCAGCTCCTTTCTTGAATTTACTACCAGTAAATTTTAACAACTACCGCCTCATGTACAGCTACTAATAGCTGTTTGTTACTCTGCATTTCCTACTTTTTCTAATGGTTGATCATTTAACTTATTGTTAATTATTTTATCATAACTTTTAGCTATTTCGTCTACAACTTTATCTACCATTTCTTTATGCTCATCTGTTAAATATCTTGTAGATACTAATTTGGATTGAGCTATTTCTTCACCTATAATATCCGAAACTATTATAGTATCACTTACTTCGCCACTATATTTTTCTGTAGCAATTCTTGCACAACATTTATTACACCCTTCTACTGTAATAGTCGGATATTTTTTTGCGAATCCTCTTTCCTCTTCTCCACCAGCATTGAAAAGTGGTAAACATATAGTAACCGTCTTATCAGGCATAATTTCGTCAAGCATTTTTCTTGTTGCTAATCTAGATATTGTTCCCCCTAAACACTCTTCACCACTGCATGATACAACACCAATCTTTAAGTCGTCCTTATTTTCTGCCATAACTAAAGAACCTCCTTACTTAATTCTTCTATCTTTTGAGCTAATTCATCCGCCATTTCATCAACTATTTCCCATCCTTCTTCAGTTAGTTCCGTAGCCGTTCCCGCCTTAGCACCTCTATGCTTTCTGAAAGCATCTATAACTCTATATTCTTCTTCAACTATTCCACCAACATTAGTTACATTTTTTGCAGCACACTTTTTAGGACATCCATCAACAGTAATACATCTTTGTCCCTTTATTAATTTGCCAGATTCTTCTCCATCTGTTGATATATAAGCAAGACACATAATTTCTGCGTCTTCAGCACATAACTCATTAGTCACTTTAAGAGCTGCTTCCCTAGAAACTAGTCCTAAAACCTTACCCATACCACTACATGGAATAACTTTAATTTTATTAGACATGGAACTCATCAACCTTTCTTTTTAATATTTCAAAGTAATCTTCAAAATTCAATAGAAAATCTTTATCTTCCTCTAAATCTGTAAGCTCAATTTCAGCAATCCATCCTTTTTCATAAGGATTCTCATTAATTAATTCAGGTGCTTCTAATATCTCATCATTAAGAGAAATTATTTTTCCTGAAACAGGACAGACAACTTCAAATACAGCTTTGCCTGATTCTATTGTTCCAAGTTCTTCAAACTGTTCTATTTCAGAATCTATTGCCGGAGGATTAAAGAACATAATATCAGAAAGACTTTGTTGTACATAATCAGTTACACCTATTCTTGCAATATTTCCAGAGATATAAATCCATGAATCATTCTCATTAAAGTAAAAACCATCTTTTGGAATTCTAAATATAAATTTGTCTTTTTTATAAACCTCATATTCTATACTTTCAGGGAAATTAATATTATTATCTAATGCTTTTTCTTTCTTATATTCTTCTTTTAGAATATCTTCACTTATCATATGGACTAATTTTTGTTCTTCTTTTCCAATTCTTAAAGCTTTACCTATAGTAATATCTTTATTTTTTGCTTCCTCTGTTACATTAATTTTCTTTGCTACTTTCAAACCCTTTTCTGCAGCTAATTTGCTTGCACATCTAGTAGCACATCCATCAATTACGAGAAGTGGATTTTCCTCAGCAACTTTGTTATACCTAGATCCAGCTATTCTATATAAAACTGGACATATCATTTCACTTTCAGATTCTTCACAAACTTTTATTGCTACTTGACTTGAAACACATCCTGCACATTTATCAAGACCATTACAAGGTAAAACAGAATATTTTTTACTCATTCTCCTTCATCGCCTTTCTAGTTTGTTTAATTTTTTTTGTTACTTCTCCTTTATTAGGGAAAGTAATAGCATCAAGACCACATGCTTTTCCACAAGCTCTGCAGAAAACTACACAGTTATCTGGATTTTTAACCACTAATTTTTGTTCTTCGTTTTCTCTTACTTCATAAACCTGATGAGGACAAAATTCTACACAATCATTACAATAATTGCACTTTTCAAAATCTATTATTGGACTCCAATCTATAGTATCTCTTGGCACTCCCATAAAAGTATTTTCACTCATATTTATACCTCCAAACCTAATTTTTCTAAGGCTTTTTCTACTACTTCTATTGCTTTTTCATTTGTCATATCTCTAATATCGAGCATAACAGCATCTTTTTCTATATCAAGTCCCGCCTCTTTAAAAGCATCTTTAAACATTTTTCTTTGCATATTTGGTGCACATGCTCCTATAATTACTTTTCTATGAGACTTTAAATAATCTGCTAAAAATCTATCTCCATCTTCTTCGCAAAGCTGTGGGTGAATAAACGCATATTCTACAGGTAATTCAACCCTAACTTGATTAATAAAATCCCAAATATCCATAGCCTGAAATCCTGGACATTTTCCTGTACAAACACACATTATAAATCCTGGCAATTGCTTTTCTTCCATAATTATTCCTCCATTCTTTTATTTTTAATTATGCTTTAAAAAGTTGTATACAATAATCTGTTGTTTAGCCATTTTTAAACCATTGTTTAACTATTGTTTAACTATTGTTCAACTATTGTTCAACTATTGTTCAACCATTGTTCAACCATTGTTCAACTATTGTTTAACCATTGTTCAACCATTGTTTAACTATTGTTTAACTATCGTTCAACCATTGTTTAACCATTGTTTAACTATCGTTTAACTATTGTTTAACTATCGTTCAACTATTTATGAGTTGCTAATCCAACAGCATCCCCACAAGCTTCCATTATTGCTTCACTTAATGTTGGATGCGGGTGAATCATTTCAGCTATAGTATCTGCAGTGATTCCAGCCTCTACAGCAAGTGTAAGCTCTGATATTAGTTCAGAAGCATTAGCCCCTAAAATTTGAGCTCCTAATATAACACTAGTTTCCTTGTCCACTATGATTTTCACAAAGCCTTCTCTATCACCAATGCATAGAGCTCTACCATTATTTCTAAAATTAAATCTTCCAACACCAATTTCTATATTCTTGCTCTTTGCTTCTTCTTCATTTAATCCAACGGAAGCTATTTCTGGATGTGTATAAATGCAAGCTGGTACAGCGTTATAATTTACTTTACTTTTAATTCCTAAAGCATTTTTTGCTGCTACTCTTCCTTCAGCATAAGCAAGATGAGCAAGTAATTTTCCACCGATTACATCTCCAGCTGCATAAACATTTTTTATATTTGTTTCCATGTTTTCATTTACTATAATTTTACCTTTTTCGGTCTTTACTCCTAATTCAACAATATCTTTTGATATACTATTAATCATACGTCCAACAGCCACAAGAACTTTTTCAGATTCTTCAAATTTCTCTTTACCATTTTCATTTGTATGTATAGTTAATCCATATTCTGTTTCTTTTATATCTATGACCTTAGTACTCAATCTAAATTTAATTCCTTGTCGTTTCATACTTTTAATAAGTTCATTTGTAATTTCTTTATCCTCTGATGGTAGTATATTATCCATAAACTCAATAACTGTAACTTTTGATCCTGCATAATTAAACATAGTTGCAAACTCAAGTCCAATAGCCCCAGCACCTATTATTGCTATGCTTTCAGGAATTTCTCTTAATTCTAACGCTTCATTACTGGTAATAACATTTTCTAAGTCAATGCCAGGTATATCAGGCTTTAATGGTTCTGAACCAGTAGTTATTAGTAACTTTTCACATTTTATCTGAATTTCTTCTCTCTCTGTTTCAACCATTATTTCAGAAGAATTTACTATTTTCCCAGAGCCCTTAATTACTTGAATATCGTTCTTTTTCATTAAATGCTCTACACCCATTCTAAGGTTTTTAACTACTCTATCTTTCCTAGAACCTGTAGTATTCCAATTTATAGAATTAAATGTTGCATCTATTGAAACTTCCTTTGATTTCTTAATTAAATTAGCTACTTCTGAAGTTCTAAGTAATGCTTTTGTTGGTATACAACCTCTATTAAGGCAAGTTCCTCCGATTTCTCTTTCTTCAATAATTGCTACACTAGCCCCTAATTGCGCTGCTTTGATTGCAGCAACATAACCAGCAGGTCCTCCACCAAGTATTGCAACACTTACTTGAATATTTTTTAGCAAAAATATCATCTCCTCAAGTATCTTTTTATTATATATTAATCCCCTTATATATCAATATACTAATATACGTATATAAACAATTATGTTTTTTACTATAGGCCTTTTTATCAATATGGTGAAGATATTTTTACATATATTTATACTTTGTTAGCAATTTGGTTTCTTTGTTAAATATCATTTAAAATAAGTCAAAAAACAACTCGTATAATTTAAAATCCCAAATAAAACATGTAAAATGCTATAAGAAGGATGGCTCCACCCATTGCAAATTTTAAAATTCTAGTAAATATTCCATACTTATTGCTCAAAGTAAGTTTTTGCACAAACCCAATTGATGTTCCTGCAACTACCGCCAAAATACTATGCCCAAGAGAATACAATAGTAAAAGTAATATACCCCAAGCTACGTTACCACTTTTTACAACAATTCCAAGTAAGACAACAAGTATTGGTGTTGCACAAGGAGAAGAGAATATTCCACCTAAAATTCCTGCAATTAAAGCTCCTATATAACCCTTTTTGGTGTTTTTACTCGTAAGATAAGTAGATGGGATAAAGTTATACACCTCCCATGTTTGCAATGCCATCAAGATCATTAAAACACCTAATGCAATATACCACCAACTGCTTGATGTTCCCATTAACTTACCAAGCATTGATGCAATTGTACCAAGTGCAGTAAATGTAACAGCCATTCCTATAGCAAATGTTAATGACAGACGAAATGCTCTTTTAGGATCTTTATTTCCCGAGCCCCCTACATAGCCTATAACAAGCGGTATACTGGATAAAGCGCAGGGTGTTACAGAGGTTAGAACACCTGCTAGTAATGCGATAAGTGGTGCAAGCCAAACACTTTGAGAAATAAGCTGTGCTAGTGTTTCAAGCCACTGATTTATCATTCCTCTAACCCCATTTCTTTTAAAGCATCCAGTATCATTTCTTCTGTCATACCACCCTCATGAGTTGTAAATACATGTTCATTAGTATCCTTCAAGGAGTACATATTCATCTGTACACCTTGTGGATCAGAGGGATTAAAAGGTTTCCCGTTTTTATCAAAAAATACCTGTGTAGGAATTACTGTTATGGGATAACCCTTGGCTAACTCTTCATACTTCCACACGTCTACAAATTTAATAATTGCCTTTCCTCGCAATTCTTCATTAAGCTTAGCTATTACAGGAGCCATTTCTTTACATGGAACACAGGAATCTGCACCAAAATCTATAACAATCGGCAAACCATAGGATTTAAGCTTTTCAAGGTCAAGTTCTTCTGTAACATGTAAGTCGAAGTCTTTATTTGCCTCCTTAGTGGTTTCACTTGTTAAATTTTCACTACTTAATAGTTCTTGTTTTTCTTTATTCTTCAAGAACCATATTCCTGCAATAGTCACAACAATAAAAAATGGTATAATGATTTTAATGATACGTACCTTTGGAGATTCTTCTTGCTTTTTTTCTTTCATCAATATCTACTCCTTACTTTTCTTATAATTTAAAATGCAAAAATAGATATATTTTTTTTTAATCTATATAATCATTTATATCATTTCCGTGTCCATAATTATAAAGATTCAGCTCTATACTCCATTTGTCTTTTTCTCATTTCAAATCGTGAAACAAATATTGCAGCTACAATCCCAACTATTAAAATCACAAAAGAAGTATTATAAAATATTCTTGTAACACTATATTTTTTCATAATTATTCCATTTATAGATGTTCCTACAGCCCCACCTACAAACATATTAAATGATGCCATGGACATTGCCGTTCCTCTCATCGTAGGAAGCATTTCTTGAACTGTTGCAACTAATGTTGATTGTAAGAAAATAAATGCAACTCCAAAGCCTAAAAATCCAAGAACTATTATTACTATATTTTCAGATGTTGATAGCGCAAATAGTGAAATAAATCCTACAATTCCAGCCCAAACTAAAAAAACATTCTTCAATTTTTTTCTAACCTTTGGCGCTATTCTGCCTCCAAAAACAGTTCCAATACCAAATATTGATAATATTAAACCTACAATCAAAATGTTAAATCCTGTTAATTGTTGAACTAAATTTCCTGAATAAGTGAAAGTTCCAAAAACACTAAATCCAACAAAGAATATAGTTATAACTAATCTCATAAATCTATAATTAGTTAATGCACCTTTGTAAGCAGAAAAAATATTAAGTTTGTCAACTACTCCTTTATCTCTTTCTAATGTTTTAAACATAACTATTGCTACAATAAATTCTCCTATACCATAAACTAGATACACCAAACGCCATGATCCTAAATAAGCTAATGCACCACCTATAACTGTTGCAGTTGCCCCTCCAAGAAACATTAATCCCATAACTTTTCCTAATGCCTTTTGTCTATTTTCGTTGTCAAAACTTTCACCAACCAAAGCTAAAGTAACCGGAAAAATCCCTGCTCCAAAAGCACCATTCATAGCTCTAAAAAATATTAATGATGGTAAATTAAAAGCAGTAGCCCCTAACATACTAAATATTGCTGTACCAAATGCTGCAGTATTTATAACTTTTACTTTACCAAATCTATCGGATAAAGGCCCAAATAATAACGTAAAGACTCCAAATGACAGCATATATGCTGTAACAGATATTGCAGCAGTACTAATTGAAAGATTTAAATCCTTAGCTATATCGATAATCAAAGGTGCTGCAGCATAATTATCTCCATTAGCTAGAAAAGCCATTAATCCTAATACTAATAACATTTTATTTTTATTTTTCATTTTTTCTATAAACTCCCTTTCTATTATAAATTTTCATTTAAATTTAATTCCCTTAGTATAATACTTATATACCTATATGGGTATATAAGTATTATACTCTTCGTTCTTTTAATTGTCAACAAAAAAGGTAAAAAATTCATTATTTTGACTGCATTTTGTATTATTTTCAAATAGATTATACTTTACCTCTTTCACGTTCTGATTATTTCCTCCCAGTTGCTAACAAAAAAAAAATAAACCCACACTACAATGAGTATGGGTACAAAACTTAAAAACATCTAATTCTTACTAACTATATCATCCACTCCATCAATCCATTTTTCAATATCACCAATAACCCATTCTACACATCCATCGTTAAAAGGTGACTTTAAATTAGCAAGCTTCACTAATTCTAAAAATGATTTACTTCCTCCAGCATTACAAAGATTCATGTAATCTATCCAAGCTTTCTCTCTATTATCATTTGCTTTCTTCCAAAATTGGAATGCACAAACTTGAGCTAGAGTATAGTCTATATAATAGAACGGACTACTGAAAATATGTCCCTGTTTATACCAGAATGCCCCTCTTTCTAAAAGGTCATTTCCCTCATAATCTCTGTGAGGTAAATATTTCTTTTCAATTTCTCTCCAAGCTTTCTTTCTCTCATCAGGTGTAGCTTCTGGATTATTATAAACAAAGTGTTGGAATTCATCAACAGTTACACCATAAGGTAAAAATAAAAGTGATTCGCTTAAATGATGATATTTATATTTTAGCTCTTCTTCCTCAAAGAATAAATTCATCCATGGCCAAGTTAAAAATTCCATACTCATTGAGTGAATTTCACAAGCCTCATAAGTTGGAAAATTATACTCAGGAACAGAATAATTTCTACTACAATAAACCTGGAAGGCATGACCAGCCTCATGTGTTAATACATCCACATCCCCTGAAGTACCATTAAAGTTAGAGAATATAAATGGTGATTTATATTTTCCTATAAATGTACAGTAACCACCACCTGCTTTACCTTTTTTACTCTCTAAGTCCATAAGTTCATTATCAATCATAAAATTAAAGAATTCTCCAGTTTCTTTTGACAATTCTTCATACATTTTCTTACCATTGTTAACTATCCACTCTGGATTTCCATGAGGTTTCGCATTACCATTTTTAAAGGTTAATCCTTCATCATAGTAATACAAATGATCTAATCCTAAAAGCTTACTCTGTTTTTCTCTTAATTTTGTTGCAATAGGTACAATATATTCTTCCACTTGTTTTCTATAATTTGCAACCATTTCAGCGTTATAATCTGTACGTAACATACGATCATAGCCAAGCTCTACAAAATTCTCATAGCCTAATTTTTTAGCAATTTTAGTTCTTACCTTAACTAGACCATCATAAATTTCATCAAATTTCTTTTCATTTTGGGCAAAGAATGCATATTTAGCTTCGTTTGCTCTTTTTCTCATATCTCTATCAGTAGACAAAGTGAATGGAGTTAATTGAGCTATAGTTCTTTCTTCGCCTTCGAACATAATTTTTGCTGAAGCAATTAATTTAGTATATTCACTAGACAATTTATTCTCTAATTGTAAATCCTCAATTATTTCTGGAGAAAAAGTTTCAATCTCCAAAGTAGCCATATTGAAAAGTTGTTTTCCCCACTTTTCTTCTAATTCAGTTCTAAATTTCGAATTAATAAGAGCCTCATAATATTTTGAAATAAGCCCTTTATATACTGGGAAATTTTCATCTATAAAGTCCTGTTCTTTTTCATAAAAAGCATCAGTTGTATCAACAGTATGACGTATACCAACTAGTTCCATCATTGACTCAAATTCATTTCTTAAATCATTGATTTCTTCCATAATTGAATTTATAATATCAAAACTATCACAAGAATTAAATTTGACTAATGCATCATTTAACTTCAATTCCAACTCTTTCATATCAGGTCTTTTGTATTGCATTTCTGTAAATTTCATAATATTCACCTTCTTTTATTTTATTATACCCTTTATATACCAATGATTATTATATCATAAAAATAAACCCACACTGAAATTTAGTGTAGTCTTAGTATCTAAGTGTATATATTATGTATTCAATTATTTATAAATCATTTCGATGTGAGGTATACCATCTTCAAGATACATATCCGAAATAGTTGCAAAGCCTAAACTCTTATAAAAGGAGACCAAGTATTCCTGTGCTGAAATTCTAATTTCTTTTTCATTAAGCTTATTATGAGTAAAATCTATAGCTTTTAATAATATCTCTCTTGCTAATCCCTTACCTCTGTATTTTTTATCTACTAATACCCTACCGATTGATATTTCATCAAAGGAAACACCTTTTTCTAGAATCCTCAAATATACTATAACTTTATTATCTTCTACACCATATAAATGATATGCTCTTAGATCCTTTTCGTCACAATCTTGATAAATACAATTTTGCTCAACAATAAACACTTCATTTCTTATTCTTAATATATCGTATAATTCATCTACCTCTAATTCTTCAAACTTTTTTATTTTAAACTCCAATGCTTTTTCCTCCCTTATTTGCTCTACTCAAAACAATATTATCCCCCTTAATTAGCTCCTTTATAAAAATAATAAAATAAAACACTGCAGAATACAATCAACATTCAACAGTGTTTCATTTATAATTTAATTTAATCTGTTCCCTCTATTTGACTATTAATAATGTCTAGAATTTCATTTTTTAGATTAAAGTATTCCTCATCATACATTACACGTTTTGAGTTATCCTCAAATATTTTTTCAGTAAAGTTTACGTTAAATTCCTTTAATATCCTACCAGGACGTTTTGACATTACTAGAATTCTTGTACCAAGGGATAATGCTTCATCAACATCATGGGTAATTAAAAACATTGTACTATTATTTTCTTTCCAAATATTCCTTATTAAAGATTGCATA
This sequence comes from Clostridium sp., assembly GCA_030626065.1. Taxonomy (GTDB): domain Bacteria; phylum Bacillota; class Clostridia; order Clostridiales; family Clostridiaceae; genus Clostridium_AF. Next base: position 13,960 of record DAOUPR010000037.1, read on the forward strand.
CTACTTCTAGTTAAGGCATCTAAAGCTCCTAAAGGTTCATCCATAAGAATCATCTCCGGATAATTAGCTAACACTCTAGCTAAAGCTACTCTTTGTTTCATACCTCCTGAAAGTTCAAAAGTAGGCTTGTCACCAAATCCCACTAGTTTAACTTGCTCTAAAAAATGATTACTTATTTTTTCTATTTCATCTGATGGAAGCCCCTTCATTTTAGGACCAAATTCTACATTATCTTTTACACTCATCCATGGATACAAAGTAGGAGACTGAAATACAACTCCTCTATGCCAGTCTGGACCTACAATAGGTTTCCCATCCATGGAGCAACTTCCACTTGTAGGCATAATAAAACCAGCAATAGTTTTTAATAAGGTGCTTTTTCCACATCCAGATGGTCCTAAAATACATAAAAATTCTCCTCGTTTAATTTGCAAATCTATATTATCCAAGGCTAAAACAGAATTCTGCTTAGTTCCATATTCTAATTTTAATTTTTCAATATCTATTAGAATCTCATCTTTTTCTTCTTTCACGATAATTAAATTCCTTTCTGGTTTTATTATTATTCAATTATTTATCATATTTCTCAATTATTCTTCAATTATTTAGGAGATATTTCTAAAGATTTTTCAATATAAACAGGATTAACATAACTATTAAATTCCTCTTTTGATGGAGAATTATCAATTGAACCTTGTTCTTTAAGGAAGTCAGAAGTATCCTTCATAACAGTTGCAAAATCACCTGGTTCTCCACTTATACCAAAATAATTTTCTTCTAATAATTCTTCTGGTGTACACCAAATTGAACCCCTCATTTGCAATAAAGCATCCTCTTTTTCTATTTCAAGTTCCCGAGCTATACTCTCAGCTGCTTTTTCTGGATCCTCTCTATACATATCACCTGCTTCTGTTAAACAAGCTATATAATCCCCTACTAAATCAGGATATTTCTCCGCAAATTCTTTCCTTACAACTTTTACATTAGCTGTTATATAGCCTTTTTTAGCCATATCTTCACTTGAAACAAGCATCTTTCCATCTTCTAAAAGTTTTCCAAGAGATGGTTGCCACGTATAAGCAGCTTTAATATCTCCCCTATCCCATGCAGCAACAATTTCTGGAGTTTTCATATCTAAAAGTTGTACTTTTTCATCAATTCCAGCTTCCTTAAGAGCATTTAATAAAACATAATGAGAAGTAGATGCAAACGGTGTTGCAATCTTCATTCCTTCAAGATCTTCTATTTTGTTAATTCCAGAATCATTTTTAACAGCTAAAGCTTCTATTTCTCCAAGAACTTCATGAATCCAAATCATTTCCACATCAAGGTCCATCGCCAAAGAAATAATAGAATTTGTATTCCCCATAGACGCTAAATCGACACTTCCAGATGCTAAAGCCTTATTTGCTTGGACTCCAGAATCAAAAACAATAAAATTACACTTTATTCCTTTTTCAGTAAAATACTTATCGAATATTCCCTCTGCAATTGCTAAAGTTTCATCATTCGGCACTCGCAGTATACCCACATTAATTTCTTCAGGTATTGATGATGAAGCTCCAGATGTTTTACTACCATCATCTGAATTACCACCACAACCTACTAATACTCCCAGCAAAATCCCTATTAATGCCACTAAAAATATATTCTTATATAATTTTTTCATACGTATTCCTCCTCTTTTTTTAAACAAGTGTGAAGAGTGGAGTGTGGAGAGTGAAGTGAATGATGATTCTCTCCCTACGGTCGAAAATCTTTATTTTATTTAAAGATTAAAACCTAAAACTCAACTTTGTTCCACTTAATCAATTTAATATCACTATAGTTAATTTGATAAATACAACGATGTTTTGGCGAAGCCGAAACGAGTACTAATTCAAAGATTTTGCGTAGCAAAA
>DAOUPR010000038.1 GCA_030626065.1 Clostridium sp.
CTCCATGGTTATAACTCCTTTTATTGGTTTATAACCATATTATTTACCAAAACATAAGTTCTTATTCTTATCTTTAAAATTTGTTATTAAATTTAAGTGCATCTAGAAATACTAGTCTACTTTTTCACATTAATTATAGAGTTTTGGTGTATTTGGAAAAATTGAGAAGTACCTGGTACGCTTGTGGGACAAACTTGTTTGGACCACTTTTGAAGATTCTGATATAACTCCTATTGTTTCTTTAATTTCGTATTTAATATCTGCCATTATATTGCCTCCTTATATATTTTTAATGAATTTATCAAAATTATCACATTCTTCAAATTGAACTTCATTACCTAAAGCTTCAAAGAATTCGTTCATCAATTCTTCTAACAAAGCCCTTAATAATTTATAAATTATGTCCCAGAAAATGCTTGTAAAATTTCACACCCCTTGTGCGTTAGCTAGACTATCATTTTGAGAGCAACTCCCTTGCAAATACTTTTGCACCGCTTATGGCATCCTCAGTCTGAAATGATGCTAAATCATCTTTATCTCGAACAGAATACATACCCATATATTCTAAATTAGAATGCTTACATAATCTCTTTATACCAGTTTCAAAAGGACCTGTCCCATATTCTGCATCATATCCATGTGTAGCTACTATTGCCACTTTTTTACCTTCCCATAAAGAACCTTTTGCACTACCATAAAACTTATTAAGTCCAAAATGGCGGTCAAGTAAAGCCTTCATAGGTGCTGTGCAATACCATGAATATATTGGTGTAGCCAAAACAACACAATCACAGGTAATTATTTTTTCCATAATTTCTAATACATCATCTTGCTGCGTGCAACCATATTTATCACTAATCTCCTGACAAGCATAGCATCCTCTGCAAGGTAGAAAATTTTAACATAAATGTTAAAATAAACACCCCAGGGGTACTGCCAACGAATGGCTGCAGCGAAGCGAAAGACTTTCATTGGTTTCTAACTATTTTAGATAGCTTGTCACTGGTAATATTTGAACACCAGTGATTCTGCCAAAGAAAGGCTGTAGTGAAATGGATGCCTTTCTTTGGTTGCTATCATTTTTCGACTAAATTCGGGCGGGATCTGACCCCCTTGCGACATTATTTTAGCTTACTATGACTGCTAGTCCAAGTATTGTATGAGAAGAAATAAAGCATGCTTTATTTCTTCTCATACAATAATCTATTGCCCGTATCTTTCTTCATAACCACAGAGTCATACATCCCTCTGTCTACTTCCGCTTTAAAGAATAATCCATCTCTTGGTCTATCATCAACCGGAAAATCTTCATGGACTATATCTTTATATTCAAAAGAATGTCCAAGAGGAACTTTATTAAGTTTATTAACATCTATATGACTTTTTTTCTCCACTTCAAGCACTCTTTTTTTAAACTTCTGGAACTCCTCTAACAGGCCCTTTCATATTTGAATCTGTTTCTAAAGTAATTGGATTTGCACTCTTCTTATTTTTTGTTTTGTTATCATTCTTTGTTCTTTGCTGAGGCTTTTTACTCATAGATTTTCTCCTTTATTTATCATTTCTACTAGACTTTACGTCACTTTGACTGCACTGACGCTCACTATTATCTGTTCTTTTAGTTCCTATATTAACTTCTTGTCTATTTACGTCCGATTTCTTTTTTTTGCCCATAAAAAAGCACTCCTTTCAAATTATAGAGTGCCCATTATAGCCTTTATTATTCTATTGCTGCTTTTAGTGCTTCATCCACCGCATTTTTAATCCCCAATATCATTGCTATCCATGCAAAACCAATTTATATAATAAATGTGTTAACATTTTAAAAAGGCAAACAATAAACCGCAGAAGTAAACTTCTTACGGGTTTTTATCTTTCTTTACAGCTATCCCTAATAATCAATTTTGTTGGAACAATCACTTTCTTACAAATATTTCTTCCAGTCTTTAGTTTCTCCATTATTAAATCTACTGAAATCTCTCCCATAAATTCTGTAAAAACCTTAACAGTAGTCAATGCTGGAACTAGATACTGTGCAGTGATTATATCATTGAAGCCTACAATACTTAAAGTTCGTCAGCTTTGCTTCCTCACTAAAACCCCTAGGGGTAAAAAACAATTTATGAATTAATTGTAAATTTTTATTCATATGCCCTAGGGGTCTTAGTCTGCCTGAAGGCAGACTTGCTATTAGAAGGTGCACTAGTCGTTGATATTTGCTGTTCCATATACATACCGCCTATTTCTTTGACAATAATTCTGTAATTTTAATTGCAGCTTCCATACCTGAATTTTGATTTTGTCCAGTGACAAAACGTCCCTCGTCATCCACCGTAACATGGGTAGCGAACAGATCATTAAACGCTGTACTGCTTTCATATACTACACCGGCTTTCTTTAATTCAGTTTCAGGATGTAACGGTGTAACCATTATGTTTAAAGCCTCAAGTTGCTTGTTAGTAACACCAGTTATTTTACGTCCTTCTATCAAAAGATTTCCATCCTTGTCTTTTGCGTTAACAAGACCTAAAGAACCATGACAAACAGAACCAATAATCGTTTCTTTTTCTGAATAGTATGCTTCTGATACTTTCGTGGCGAGTACATCTGATTGCGCCAAATCGTATGCTGCACCCCATCCACCAGCTAAGAAAATAGTATCATATGCTGTAAAGTCAACATCATCAATTTTCATGGAGTTTTTTACTTTTGCCTGGAAAACATCATCTTTTTTGTATCTCTTATCTTCATCAGAAATAATAAAATAATTAAACGACTGAGGATCTATTGGAATTTCTCCACCTTTAATACTTGCAACATCTACTTCCATTCCTGCATCTAAAAACGCATAATAAGGGTGAGTTAGTTCAGAACCAAATACGCCAGTGGCTTTTCCTTCCGTTTCACCTACTGGTGCCAATATATCATGACTTGTTGTGATGATGAGTGCTCTTTTGCCTTCAACGCTATATGTTGGACCATCATATTCTGGATGCAAACCTAAAGCTTGCATAATTGTTGGACCTAGTAAAACTAGTGCCAGTAACACGGCCAATATAATACCTACAATTATCAATATCATTTTCTTTCTACCTTCTTTCATTTTTCATCATACCTTTCTATTAACAACATCTGTTACATCGTAACAATATATATGCTATAATATATGATATTAAGTTAATAATCAATACATTTTCATTATCTGATACCTTTAAAGGAGAAACGTAACATGAAACGAAAAAAACAAGTAAAGGAGTCAAAAGCTCTTATTGTAGATGCCTTTTTGTATTTACTTAAAAGTAAATCCTATGATGATATTAGATTAGCAGAAATAGCAGACGAAGCAGGTGTTTCCAGGATGACCATACACAGGCATTTTAAGAGTAAAGAAAATATCATCACATATCAAATAAAAAATGTCATGAAAATGATGCAACCTAAAAAGGATAATGATGAAAAACTTATCCTAGAGTCTGAGATACTCAATCGATTTACAGTATTAAAAAGCTTGCCACATGCAAAACTGTTAATCCATAGTAATGAAATTACTAGTTTGATTTTTGATATAAGAAGAGAATCAATAGATACACTTGCATCGAAGTATTTAGTCAACCAACCAGATAAATATATGATGCAATTCGTTTCAGGTGGGATACAGAACATGGTCAAAGAATGGCTTATCAGTGATTTTGATGAAAGTCCTAAAGAAATGACTAGCAAAATTATGAAAGTTATCGGTCTGTTATGTAATTAAAGCATAAATATTCAATATCATCAAAGAAAGTAGAGGTATAATAATCCTCTACTTTCTTTTGATTTCTAAGCTGAATCCTCTATTGAGGAAGTGGTCATATCCATCACATTTATACTTATAAACCGGATGACTATGCCATTGCCGCCTATAGTACTCTAATTATTTTCTAATGTACTTGGTTGTCCAAGTGTACGGTTCACCGCACTTCACTAAACTGCGATTATTTCAAATCAAAAATCAACTAAACAAATCAAATACCCTCAGTACTTTTAAAGCCATATACTCAGGCGATTCTATCATGCCATTGTTAATCCACAACACTGTCATGGCATCTATGCCACCTGCTACAAAAGCCTTATCGTATTCCTCTCTAAATTCAGGAATAATACTATCAAAGTGATGAATAAACTGTTTACCCAATGTCTGCGACAACTTATTTAACTTATTTTGCTTTGCAAGGATACTAGTATATTTAGATTCCTTTAATAATTTAAATCTATACTCCAATAACGTTTGAAGTGATGGATTGTCAACTTGGTCGAGGTGTTTTAACGCCTTATCCAAATTCTGTTCAAACGCAAAAATAATAATATCTTCTTTTTCTTTAAAGTGCCTATATAATGTCATCCGTGTAACACCTGATTCCTGGGCAATTTGACTTACTGTTATCTGATCATATTTTTCATACTCCAATAAGCGCATAAAACCATCTAGAATCATTTGCTTGGATTCGTTTATCTGTTTAATTCTCTTCATGTTACATTACTCCTATTTTTGTATAACTTAACCTAACTCTATTGCCTCACTATATAGAAAAGTATATACTAAATCCACAGGTGTTACAATGTAAAAGTTAAACAGAAAGGAGTAAACTATGTTTTCAAAAGACAAAGCATTAAAAGTAGCGATAATTACATTATCAATTATAGCAGGTGTTGATTTAATTCGCGGATTTATGCATACCTTTAACATTTGGTGGGCATCAGAAAATATTGCTCATATGTCTCAGACAGCTGATACTATGTTTCTCATGAATACTTTTGGTGTATCCAATTGGCTGACAGGCTTCATCTACATACTGGTAATCAAAAAAGCAAAAAATATTGTTCCTCATATCCTTATGTTAGTCCCTGCGGCATATATCTTGGGTATCATTAGTAATCATATGACTGGTGTAGCAGCAATGCAATCAGCGACTGAATGGAATGGTCAATATATGATGTATGCTTATTTGTTTATTATTGGAGTTGTAGGCCTTAATTATTTTATCTCTTCATATAGAGAAGATAAATCACAATTAGGAAATTAGAAAGGTTGATATGAAGATGTTAAAAATATTACTTCCGGAAGAAGCTAATAAAGTTCGTCAGCTTTGCTTCCTCACTAAAACCCCTAGGGGTAAAAAACAATTTATGAATCAATTGTAAATATTTGTTCATATGCCCTAGGGGTCTTAGTCTGCCTGAAGGCAGACTTGCTTCTTCCTTTTCTTGTGAAATACGTTTCTTTCATTCGTGATTGACACATAAATATTATATCATTAATAAATGTGTCAGTTATTTTTATTCCTTCAGACAGATAGCTTTTTTGTTTCATAATAAACACCCCAATAATCATTAAGATATACCTTGTAATAGGTATTCAAATTGATTATTGGGGTGTTTTCAAAAAGTCAAGCTTTATTTTAAATATTTATAATTATTATATTTCCATTTTGTGTATTCTTAGGTTGATGACATTGCCTCTGGGGTGCTTGTGAAACCTTTAGGTTAAGCTTGCTAGCGAGACAGCTTAATGGCTCACTTTATCATAAAGGAACCCTTCGTCAATAACCCCATTAACCCTTACTTTATTATTTGAAAGTAGTTCTATAACTTCCCCCCCTATTATATAGCTATCCCTTGTTCTCTCAAGCTTCAATCCTTGTTCTCTTGATAATTTTTTTAATCTTTTATAAAGTCGTATTTCAGCTAAACTCTTAAATTTCAGTTCATGGAAATTCTCTGCATTTTTCAATAAATATAAAGTAGTATACGAAATTAATTGATTTCCATATTGAATTGGTAGTATGGGTCCTAATTCTATTGTTTTACCAAATTCAATTCTTATATATTCTTCATCTGTTTTTTTATAACTACTACCTTGTGAAGTTATTGACAAATTTGAACTGGGGAGTTCTTTGCACTCTCTTCTTTTATACCTATAGATTCTATCTATTTTTGCATACTCATAAATTCCTGCCTCTTTACCAAAAGCTTTTATTGGTTTATAAAAAGTTATATATTCTACTCCCAATCTTACATTGGAAAGTCTTTTTAATGGTATATGATAAAATCCGTTTTCTAAATATACACCATAATGCTTCTTGTCTGGCACTGTTACTACCATAACATTTTCATTCTTAAATTTATAATAAAAATCATATTCATCTCTTATGACCAAATTATCTTTTGCCTCTATTAATGATTGATCCAATATTTCAGCAATATGATTTCTAATCAAAGTTGTACTACCTGGAAGCATAGGGAAAGCTCCAATATTAACTTTTTCTATGCTTTTATAAAACTTATGCTCAATATATTCTTTTTCATTACTAAAAGGAAACATAACATATGCACCAAAAGTATCGTATTTAAACTGCCTACTCTCTTCGCTCAATTCAGATACAATAGCATCTCTATACCTATGCATCACATTAATATCTTCTTCTCTAGGGCCAATCTTTCCATCATACTCTACATTCAAACGATATTTAGCATCAAAAATATAAATACGTTCATCATCTTTAGCATCTTTACTTTTTATGCATAAGACAGTATCAGGTTTTTGATTTGTGGTTGGAATATTAGAATACTTTTTATTATAAAAAAGTTCTATATTTTTACCCATATCATTAGAATACTCCATTACAGCCTCTTCATCTTGAATAAGCGTAAGATTTAAACCATTATCTGAAGATTTCAATATACCATATTTTTTAACCTTAAAACCCATTTCCGCTAATATCTTATGAAGTTTAATATAACACCAAATCTCATAGAGCTTCCATATCTTTTTAGGAGAAATATTATAAATATCATCACTCAAAGTTAATCCTTTTTTTAATAAATTATAATAATAAAAAAGTTGTTTATAACCAGGTGCCATACTAAACACTAAGCTCATACTCTTCTTACCTGATATATCACCAATATTCATAAAATTTCTTTTTAAATGCCTATTAATATTTTTCTCAAAGTGTTCAACAACTTTAAAATACTCGTTACTATCACCATATAATTTTATTATTCTCTTCTTAATAAAAGAAAGCTTACTAACAACATTTTGAAGAATATACTTAACGAACCTATTTTCAAAAATATCATTGGTGGTTATTTTGTTACTCTCAATAACCTTTGTTGGAATATATCTTTTTTCATCAATACTTATGATTCCCCTTGAATTCTCCTTTAAAATCTGTGGATTCTTTCTTATATAATTAAGATTTTTTCTAGATGGAACTCTTGCATTATGAATATACTTCATCTTCTCAGTAGTAATTACATCATGCTTCATCTTATTCTCAATTCTTATGAGAGCCTTCTCAAAATCACAAAAAATCTTTTTTAGTATATTAATAAACTCAACAGAGGTCTGATGGTCTGTATCTTTTAATTGAGCCTTATGGAAAGTTTTACCCATATATTGAAAAGCAATAGCTGCAATTTCTTCATTAACCTCACTAATTATTTCTCTATAATCTTTTTGATAATCCATTTTTGTTGGAAATACTTCTACTATAAGAGTTAAAACAATATTAGAATCTTTTTTAATTCTAAAAGTAGTCTCCCCTATCTCCTCATCAAAAATAAAAGAACCAAATAAATTATCACCTACATTGATAATACTATTTCTAATGTCTTCTCTTTCATGATAAATATTTAGATTACAATCCTTTCTTTTACTTAATAAAATTTCATACTTACTATCTTCGAAAAAAACTGGCATCATTGTATTTCCTGAAGTATTAGCTAAAATCCCATCACTGCAGATTACTTTTACATTGATACTATCATAATAATCAGAAGAACAGTTGAAAAATGCTGGGACATTAAAATTCGCTTTTATAGCATCTACTTTTTTATTACCTATTTTGCCGCTAATAGTAATAGTAAAATCTTCTGATTCTATTTGAATTAATGGTTTATTATATCCAATATGATGTGAATCCATCATCGTATCCCCTTAACATATCAATTATTTTTTCAGCACTCTTTTTATAAATAGCTTTTTCTAAATTCTTCTGCCCCTCTTCTATATAATTTAATTCTTCAGCTATTTGTCCCTTTGGATTACAGAAATTATATAAATCTACTAGAATTCTTTTTATACAGGTTTCACTACCAACAATTGTAGTTAAAATCTTCTGCAATATTTGAAAATCAAAGGCTTCCTCTTCTTCTAATAGAGATAATTTTTTATTTGTTAACATATAAAAAATTATTTCATCCCTGACTCTATATCCAAAATGCTTTTTCCCTTTTTTTAAAATGTTATTTATGTCAATAATCTGCTTGTTTATATTCTCTGTATAATCAAAATCTTTCTCTACAGCATCTTTGATAGATAAATATTGTGTTTTAAGAAAATCATTTGATGCTTTATCTAAAGCTTTTAAATTATTCTTGCCATATCTACTAACACTATTTTTGAATTGACTTAATCCAAAATCTACTTCTGAAAATTCAATGGTATTTGCTCTATCTAAAACTTTCCTACTAAATGAATATGTAGTATCATCCATATTAACAGTTCCTATAAAATATAAATTTTCAGGTATATACAAATTTTCGAATTTATTATCTTCCTTAAAAAAATCTTTTGAAAATATAAGGTCTGTTACAATTTCTTCTTTCTCCACGTTTTTGCATCTAGACTCCATCAAACTAAGAACCTCACTAAAATAATACTCTACTCTAGCTAAATTCATTTCATCTAAGCATATAAAGTAAGGTTTGTTTTTATTCTCTACTCTAGAAGCAATCTCAATTACTTCTGTTAATCTACCAGGTATAAATTCCTCATTTATATTTTTATATCCTATTAATTCTGTTGAATCATTCCAATCAGGCTTAACTGAAATCATAGTAAATCTGTTATTTTCATTTGTAGCACCTATAGCTTCTGCAAATAATCTAACCAATTTTGATTTACCAGTTCCACTTATACCCGCTAGGATAACAAAAGGTTTCGTTTTTAATGATAGATAAAAATTTGATAAACTTTTTATGGAAAAAGTTATACCTTGAGCCAATAGATAGGATTGGATTAATCTAATATACTCTTTCATATTCTTCTCCTCTATTTTGATAACATTTTCTAAGGAAAATATTTTTTCTGCTTTATTTATATTCTGCTTTAAATACCCCTTTTCTTCTCTAATCTCGTCTCCTATTCCAATTTTGTTTTCTGAATTTTTAATTGAAACATAAAGAGGATTTGTTTGATTTCCTACGGCTGGTCGGTCATCTTCAGTACCATAGCGAACTATATTATTTCTGAATTCTTTATCCATTTTTTTTAAATTTTTTAATACTACTCCCGCTACGCATCTATTTAAATCTGAATGATAATAGCTTGGTACTAAATCTTTCTTCTTAATCACCTCTTGTGTTTCTAATATATCAATAATATCGCCCACATAGGTTATATTTCCATTGCTTGTAAATACATATGTATTTACTCCTTTTGAAATTTGTTCTTTTAAAATAGCAATTTTCTTTTTATCCATTTTAGGACTAGTCTCTTTTGGTTTAATAATACCCCATATAACTTTTCCGTTTACTTCTTCAACTTTTTTATGTTCTTTTATTGTATCAACCCTATATATATTATCTTTATATTTTAAAATTAAGTGCATTGCTTCTTTCATAAAATCACCTCATTTTATATCTCTTGTTTGAAAATATTTACATTATTATATATATTTTTACGAACACTAAGACCCCTAGGGCTAAAAAACAAATTATGTATTAATTATAAATTTTTGTTCTTACCACCTAGAGGTATTAGTCTGCCTTTAGGCAGACTTGCTCATTCTATTCGCATGAGTACTTTCATTCGGTACCTCCAAATTATCATATGCAAACATATATTGAACCATAAACTCGCCAAACATACCCAATTTTATAATAGTTGTGTTAGGATCACTGTATATATTCTTTTCTGCTAATAAACATAAATCTGCTAGCATGGACCATTTAGACTCTAAAAACTTAAAATTACTATTTTGCAAGGGTTTCGCCTCCAATGTATATATCAAGTTTAATTTACATATTTTATATGTTAATTTAAATTAATTATAACATATTTGTCATATTATTTTTTCTAAGCTCCTACAATCTCAATCATCCTAACTTGTTCACAACCAAGTTCATCACGGATATAATCTAAAATTTCATCTTTATTTTCCTCTAACCATTCAGCTGGATTACCTTCATAAAGTTCAATTCTCCAATTATCATAATACTTGCCCCTCTTTGTTTTATTTGTATATATCTTAGAGACCGCATTACAATGATAAAAGAAATTAATAGTTCTTTGCAAAGAATATTTAGGCTCTTCACTACCGTATTTTGATATGCATTCTAATTCCTTTGGTTTTGATAGAGGAGTTTTATAAACATCTCTAAAATTAATTTCATTTTTACCTTTTTTATTATTACACTTTTTACATAGTGTTTGAAGATTATCCATTTCAGTTCTTCCTCTCATTGAGAAAGGTAAAATATGATCTACTTCTAATCTAAGTCCTCTCCTTAATACACTTCCACAGCAAAGGCAGGTATAATTATCCCTTTGTTTAACTCGTGCTTTTATTTTTTCATCTGGTTCTCTAAGTAAATCAGTTCCTACTTTTTCATTGTCACTTACTGTATTACTACCTGAATCATTTAATAAAAGTGTGTTAATGCAACAATCAAAAGCTGTTTTAAATCTAGGATAAGTACCATAAAAAACTTGCCATAAGCTTCCTTGCTCATTAAACAGATTTTTAAGAATTATATTTTGTTCCATTGAATTTTTATAAATCAGATTTTCTGCAATTCCCATCAAATCATATTTATCTCTTTCATTGAATGAATAATATTCAGGTTTTTCTCCATTTTGAGCAATATGCCTAATAATTTTAATAATATCATTCTGCATATTATCACCAATATCATCTTTTGGTTTATTAAAATATTCTTCAATCCACTTATTAACTTTAGGAATAATATCTTTTACATCTAAATTTTCGTCTCCCCATTCTTTAGGAATTTCATTAAAAATATCTTCCATAAACTTCTCAATTTTGTTTTTAGTATTGTTATATACCATTACAAACTCTGTAAAAGCTTGCATTTCTTCTTCATCTTCTTCTGATGTATTAATTACTATTTCAGTTTTATACCAACCTACTGGTACTGTTTCTAAAAATGGAATTTCATAATATCCTAGTCCACTATCTATAGCTTTACTTATATCTTCTACTAGTTTTATAGATATATATTCTAATGGGTATGTTGTTGTTATACTTGACCCAGATTCTTTTCCACCATCTAGATTTTCGCTTGCCCAGTTAATTAATTTCTTCCATTTATCATTGAACAATACTATATTAGCATTAGATTTGTCTTTTCCTCCTGCTCTTTTACCTCTTAAAGCTCTTCCTATCATTTGTGTCATTAGAATTGAGCTAGTAGTTTGACGAGTTATAAAAACTGTTTTAACATCTGGAACGTCAACACCTTCAGTAAGCATCCTAACATTTATTAATACTTGATGTTTATCTTCTTTAAACTCATTAAGGATTCTCTCATTATCAGATGTTGTCCTTTTATTTCTTTCATCTACACTTCCTGCTCGTGCATCAATTTTAGAAAATACTGCATCGGCATCTATCCCTTTTTCTATAAGCTTTTCTTTTAAATAAACACATTGAAACCATCTATCAGCAAATATTATTGTTTTACCATATTCGTCTTTGTTTTTAATGTATTCATTTACTATGTAATCATTTCTTGCTGAGTCATTTGCTAATCTTTCAATAATATCATTTGGTAAATCCTTATGTTCTTTTACTAATCTATTATACAATTTATCATCTACTTCAAATTCTTTACCTGTAGGTTTTTCAATGTATTTAGGTACTGCCAAAATATCTTGAGCCATTAACTTAGCTTTTTCTACTCCATATACAATTCCTACATTAAAGATCTCACCTAACCAACCTCTTCTACTTTTATCAGTATATGTAGGTGTTGCTGTTAAACCTAAAATATATAAATTAGGTATTTGTTCTCTTAACCCAAGTAGTAGATTTCTACATCCATATGCTGGTGCATGATGTGCTTCATCTAAAACTACAAATAATGAATCCTTATTTTCTTTTATAAATCTTTCAAAATATGTATCAACTTTATTTCCATTCTTATCCTTTATATTTGTATTGTAATTTGCTATTGCAGTTTGTGAGGTAACAATTAACACATCGTCAGTTGTTTCAATTGTGCTTGAATTACAATGGGAAGGATTACTTGACACAACTCTTATATTTAAAGTTTTTCGGTTTGGGAGAATATTAATTGCATTATTCGAAAAGGTTTCATAAGCTTGATCTAAAAGACTAGAACTATGCGCTAACCACAACACCTTTTTACCTTTGCTTATAACATTCTTACTAATCCAATTTATAGATGTGAAAGTTTTTCCAGCTCCTGTAGGTAATACTAGCAAACCGCCTTTATATTCTTGTGATGGAAAAGTAAATACTTTACTTAATTGCTCAAACGCTTCTACTTGATGCGGAAATGGTACTATCCCTTTATATGCTGTATCATTTTTTCTTAATTTTTCTAAATCTATACTAGAATATTTCATAGCTCCTCCTATATTTGCGTAATATTTATATATTTCTACATTATTTTACAAATCCCTTTATTGGCTTAAGTAATTTATTACAATACTTAAAGGGTATAACATAGTAAGAAAACTAATAAAACTTACTGATTTCTATAAAAAAATAGAATTAAATTTAATTGTTTTACTCATAAAAAAAGCACCTAACTTTTTTTCAGCTAGATGCATAATCATTACTAAGAATATTTATCTTTCAATTTATCATTTCTCTCATGAATTATTTTAATCAAATCACCAACTATCATATCCTTAAATCAGTAGGATTATTCCATAGACTTGCATATACATTTATTATTTTGACAGCACAAGTTTCAATATCTATAAGACAATTTATAGGAATAACAATTCTATATTCTTCATGAGTAGTTCCCCCTATAGGTAACTTTGAAATTTTTACGTTATCTAATAGAATATATTCACTTTGTAGTAATCTTACTTCTTTTAATATGTCAATGGATTCTTCGAGTATATTTCTTTGATGCTCATTTAGTTCTTCTTTACTTAATAAATTTCCATTAATTTTTATAAAATCATAAAGCATTTCCTCATAATTTTTATATCTTATAAACTCATCTTTAGCCCTTTCAACATGTATTCTATTGCAATTTTCAAGAACAAACTTTGTACCTTTAAACTTATTTTTGTTACTTTTATATACAAGTACATGTAAAGTTTTATTCTTTATTGATTGGCTTTTCTCTTTCATTTTAAATCCAAACTCATTATTCGCTGTTATTATTTTTACTTTAATATTATTATTAATCAATACCGCAATTGCATCCTTTAATCCTATGCCAAACTTACCAATTACATTGTAATTTTTAGTTTTAGAACTTCCCATCATAATAAAATTTTCTTTCTTTAATCCACTACCAAAATCTCTTATAATATGTTCATTTTCATTTCTTTCTACTATATCAATATCTTCTTCAATATTTTCAGTAGTATGTTCATCTAATGCATTTGCAATTATTTCTCTAATACCATAATAAACTTCCCAATCCTCTAAATAATTTTCTCCTATATTCAAATCAATAATATCAACAGGTTGCCTGTCCATTTTACACCCCAATATAAATACTTCTATATAATATTTATATTACTAGCTAAATTGTGTATTCACTGATTTTAAAATATATCTTTTTACTTTATAATGCTATATTTTTTAAAATCAAAACCTTTATATTGGTCTATCTCTCCTGCAATAACCTTTTTTTTTTAAAAAATAATTATTATTAATTAAAAATACCTCTTTACAACTACAAATTATTATGTTATTATATACACATAAACAAAATAAATTTTAAATCAGTACAGAAAAGGGAAGTGATTCCAAAACATATTGACTTTCATTAGAAACTTAGATGATTCACTAATAGAAAGGGGATAGACCAATGTACCAGATTAGAATTATAGAGGATAGTAGAATTTTATAAATAAGAGGCTTTAATCTATAGGATAAGGCAAAATACAACATTTAGTTAGAGAAGAAATACTATGCTCTACTCAATTAAAAATTAAATATAATAAATATATAATGGAGTTCACTTAGTGAACTCCATTTATTTTGTTCTTACTAAAATATATTAAATTGTTACACATATCTATGCTACTTTATAAACTATTCTTTCATTCTTTTCTATTTATTAATATTGCCAAGTTAGCAAACACTGGTGCTCTCAATAACATATTATGAATTACTTTCATCACTATCGTTTCGAAATCTCTTTGAAATACTAATATATATAATTGAAAATAGAACAATTAAAAAGAATAAAACTAATCCAACTGCTAGCAAAACAGTAGAAGTAAAAACATCACTAATTAATAAAAACACAAAGCTTCCTGCCAATAAAAACATTGTGCTACCCATAAAAGAAAGTAATGACTTTTCATTTATCTTTCTTCTCTTATCTTTACTTGCTGTATTATAACCTGCAATCAAAAATAAACCTTTTCCTCTTTTAAAGATAATTCCTAGAGCTATAAATGTACCAATTATTAATGAATGAATTATAATCAATATAAACATTGAACACCTCTTCAAATAAATTATTGTACATTTCTACTTGTAGAGCCCATGAGTGCTCTTTCGCTTCTTTTAACCATCAATTCGTTTACTAGAATACTTTTTAAAAAAGTCACACTCTTCATCATTGCATAAGTTTGCTTCCTCTAAACGTATATTTATATGAAATACATGTGCAATATCTTCTCTGTCTTCACTTCCATAAAGTCTGTATTCACAAGGAACTCCAAGTGCCGTTAATGAGTCATACATAGGTTTTGCATTTTCCCTTAGGAAATCATGATAGGAAGTCATAATAAAAGAAGGTGGAAAATCTACGGTTACATATTTCATTGTATCAAGCAATGGCAATTTTTCTTCTTTATTATCTCCCAGATATGCATCAACGGCATCTTTTTCTCCCTTTTCCAGAAATTTATGAATATCATATTTTCCACAATTTAAACCTATGGCCTTGATTTGTATCTTGTCCGAAGGCACTTTAAAATCATATGAGTTTTGAAATTCTTCATTTGTAAGCATTGCTGCATACTGACTTGCAAGCTGTGCGCCTGCAGAATCTCCCACTATAAAAAGATTCTGCAAATCAATTTGATACTCTTTTCCATGTTCTGCAACCCAGGTAAATACTCCATTAATATCTTCTACTGCCGCTGGGAATGGATGCTCAGGTGCCAGACGATAATTGAAATTAACTACGGTAAATCCTCGTTTTGCCAAATCCATACAGTAGAACTGATACACTTCTTTTGAGCCATAAACCCATCCA